>JBBRGP010000082.1:0-9440 GCA_038224105.1 Desulfobulbales bacterium
CCCGAGACACTAGTACCGTCAAATGCGGCGAAACACAATTACTATTTGGCGCGCCGCGGAGGATGGAGGGTTTTCTCGAGGTTTTCCGGCCAGGCAGGGGTTGTGCCGCGCCAGCTTTGCCCGCGATGGTGTTTTCCCTAGTTATATGGGAAAGATGTTTGCGTGCCTCAACGGCCGCTGACATGACTTTAGCCTTGACAGTGCTCGCTGAGAACCGTACATTTCGACTTCAATACGTTCGGTTGCTCCACGGCAAGCGTTGTCGTACATCGTCAGGCTCGAATGAAGTGCAATGTCTACGCCAGGATCAGATATGTTACTACTTTCTTCCCCAAGACGAAAGTGGTTTACAGCCGCAACAAAACTCTCTCCAAAGGAGTCTACCGTGTCGCTTTGCCTGCCTCGATTTACCAGTCTGCGTCTGGTGTGTATTCTGCTCTCCTGCCCACTGGTTAACGGTCTTGCCCAACCCGTTCATGCAGAAAAGGTTGCCACCGAAAAGTGGAATATCACCGCGGACAAAGTGGTCCGTTATGAAAATCCCAACAGTATCGTCGCCCAGGGCAATGTCATTTTAGAGAAAAATGAAAAGGTGGTCGCCAAACCGCCACAATCCCTGAAGACCTCAAGCTGGGCTGAACTTTTGGGGGAGGAAGTCAAAGCCCCGGTATTGCGTGCCGATCAGGTTGAAAAAGTCAACACCCCCGTCTATCAGACGACTGTCACCATCAACGCCGACTGGATTGTATACGATGTCGACATGGAATCCATCAAGGCTAAAGGCAACGTCCGGGTAACCACAGCCGACGAACAATTGTTCGCCAAGGAGGTTACCCTTAATCTCACCAATGAAACTGGGAAATTTACTGACGCCACCATCCTTCGCAATGAACTTTCCCTGCATCTGGAAGGAAAATCAATCGAAAAGACCGGGTTTGATACCTATCGCATTGACGACGGGTGGGTAATAACCTGTAAACTCGCCGACGGCGAAACTCCACCCTGGAGCTTCGCCAGTTCAAAGACCGAAATCACCCAGGGAGGGTATGCGCTATTGACGAATGCCCGGTTCAATATCCGTAATGTGCCGGTCTTTTACAGTCCATATATGATTTTGCCGGTAAAAAACACCCGCCAGAGCGGCCTTCTTTACCCCTATTTCTCAACCTCGGACAACAGCGGCATTGGCCTCAATCTCCCGTTTTTTCTCAATATCTCCGACTCCGCCGACGCCACTTTCTTCCCCGAATACTACTCCAACCGCGGCTTTATGCCGGGCGCAGAGTTCCGATATGTTTCGTCTCTTACCGACAGGGGGATGTTCACCGCCAGTTTTCTTGACGACAGTCTCTCGGATCCCTCCGAAACCGATTATTTTCAGGGGACCGGCTTCACCCACGACAACACCGACCGGTACTGGATCCGCGGCAAAGCCAATCACACCTTTGCCGACGCCTGGCAGTCCCGCCTCGACCTGGATATCGTCTCCGACCAGGATTATCTGACCGAATTCAACACCGGTGTCACCGGCTTTCGCAAATCTTATGACCGCTACCTGGAAACCTTCGGTCGGGCATTCCAGCACCAAACAGACAGCAGGCGCCAGAATTCTTTTAAAACTTTGCGGAGCTGGCGGGGCATGTCCCTGGAAACCAACCTGCTGGCAATCAACGATGCCGACACCAATGCCAGCAGCACCAACACGCCGTTATGGAAACTGCCCAGTGTCGGTTTCTCGGGGGCATTGCCGATTGCCGACACCAGTTTATTTTTTAACTGGAATGCCACCTATGTCGATTACTGGCGAGAGGACGGGGTCGGCGGACACCGCGTCGATCTCAAGCCAACGATTTCAGCCCCGATCCCCCTCAGCCCATATCTGGAAACCCTGGCGGAAGTTGCGCTGCGAGACACCTTTTATTATGTGCAGACCTACGGAGAAGCGGAGTGGGAGACTGATGACACGCAGAACAGATTTTTGCCGGAGTATAAATTAGAATTGGCAACAACCCTTGAGCGGGATTTTTCAACGGGCTCGGGCGAATTCGATGGTTTTACCCATCAGGTGCGACCCTTCGTCGAGTACGACTATATCCCGGCAATCGATCAGACCAGCTTGCCTCAGTTCGACGAGGTGGATGAGATAATTGAAAAAAATGCCATTACCTATGGCTTTGACAATTTTTTCAACACCCTGGCCTCGGGAAAACTTAACAGTTCGAACGTCTGGGACACCGCCTCCCTGCAAATTCAACAATCCTACAGCCTGCGGGAGGACCAGTCCGATGAGCCCTTCACCGACATCCTGACCAAACTCGGATGGGCGCCGGTTCATAATGCGAGGCTCCTTTACAAGTCGGCCTACGATGTCTACGTCAACGATTTCACCGCCCATACCTTCGGCGGTGAATACCGGAACAGCCGGGGTGATATCTTCGGTCTCGATTACAGTTTCAAAGAGGCCGGTTACCGGAACAGCCGGGGTGATATCTTCGGTCTCGATTACAGTTTCAACCCGGAAGAGATCGAACAGGTCAATGCCATCGTTCAGGTGGCGCTCACCAACACCTGGATCGCCGGCGCCGAGGTGCAGCACTCGGTTTCCCAGGACGAGACGATCAAAGCCAACGGCTCCCTTACCTATCAGGCGCCTTGCTGGTCGGTAAAATTTGAGTCACAGTACACCCCGACCGATACGGTATATGTCGTGCTGTTCAATCTGGCCAATATCGGACTCCCGCTCGGTGTCGGGCTCTAAAAAGAGGTGATGACTCGTCTCTCGGCACGTGTTGGCAACAGCAGGGGACTGGAAAGAGCCCCCCTTGAGGGGTTTAAGGCAAGGAGGAAACCGCCGGTTCATGGATTACGACATTTTCAACGGCGATGCCGATGGTATATTTTCACTCCATCAGTACCGCCTCCAGAGTCCCTCGCCAAAAGCCCGGCTCATCACCGGAGTTAAAAGGGATATCTGGCTGCTCGCCCGGCTGGAAAACGTCACCGACAGTGCCCTGACGGTCTTCGACATCTCTCTCGACAGCAACCGTGCCTCGCTTCTTAAGATTCTGCGGAACAACAATCGGGTTGTCTACTTCGATCACCATTTTACCGGCGAAGGCATCGACGCCCGCGCACTCCAGGCCCACCTCGATCCCTCACCGCAAACCTGCACCTCGTTGCTGGTCAATGCGGCACTCGGCGGCAGCCAGAGTCTCTGGGCGATCTGCGGAGCCTGTGGCGACAATCTCCTCGAGCCGGCGCTGGCGCTAGCCCAGACTCTGCGCCTCAGCGGAAAACAGATCGATCGATTGCGAGAGCTTGGCGAGCTCTTCAATTACAACGGCTACGGTGAATCCTTGGATGACCTCCATTTTCATCCGCAGAAGCTCTACGAGGCGGTCCAGCCATACGTCAATCCCTTTGAGTTTTATGAAAGTTCCCAACAATTGGCGACACTGCGGACAGGCTACCAAACAGACCTTGCCCAAGCGATGAACCAGAAAGAGATAAAGACAACCGGGAACAACAGAGTCTACTGTCTGCCGAATGAATCGTGGGCTCGCCGGGTGGCCGGAGTTCTCTCCAATTTCCTTGCAAGGGAGCGGAGATCGGCAGCCCACGTCGTCATCACCGAAAACCAGGATAAAACCCTGCGCGTCAGTGTCCGTGCCCCCCTTGTCGAACAACGCCACGCCGATACCCTCTGTAAACTCTATCCCACCGGCGGAGGCCGGGCCGCGGCAGCGGGAATCAACAGCCTGCCGGCGGAAATGCTGGACGGCTTCCTCGATACCTTTCAGTCGTTCTATTCCCGCTGATGAACATCCGTTATCTCCTTATCATGGTTGGAAAACTTCTCGGTAAGGACCGGATCATCCGGCTTGTAATGAGCCATCTCCTGCCTTTGGCAATTCTGATATCCGCTGTCCCCATCCCGGTTTTTGCCGCCGACCACCAGCCTCAGGCCGCCGATCTCGTCGACGATGACCAGCCCATCAATCTGGCCGAGGAGCGATACCGCCAGCTCTTTCAGGAACTGGAGGAACGCCACCGTTTCAGCAGATCGGAACTTTCTTCGCTCTTCGCCAATCTCCGCATCGACCGGAAGGTTCTCCAACTCATGGATCGCCAGGGAGAGGCTAAGCCCTATTTCCAATACCGTACCCTTTTTATCACCCCCATAATCGTTGCTCTGGGAAAACATAATCTCGAGATACACCGTCCCCTCTTCGATCGTATTGAAGCGGAATACGGAGTGGACCGGGAAGTCATCGTCGCAATATGGGCAATTGAATCGAGATTCGGGGCAAATCAGGGCGGTTTCAACCTCTTCCAGACCCTCAACACCCTGTTCGCGGCCTACCCGCGGCGATCCGAGTTTTTTCGCAAGGAACTGATCAACTTTCTCCTCCTCTGTCGAACGAACGGAATCGACCCCTTGACCGTCAAAGGCTCCTATGCCGGGGCCTTCGGTCAGACCCAGTTTATGCCCTCCAGCTTCACCGAGTATGCCGTCGATTTTGACGGCGACCAGCACCGGGATATCATCAACTCACTTCCGGACATCTTTGCCTCGATCGCCAACTACCTCAAAAACTTCGGCTGGACCCTCCATGCTCCCCTCTATTTCGAAATCGGCCTCCAACTGCATTCAGAGGCCCTGACCGAGGTGTATGATGAAGGACGAAAAGGGCGTATCGCCTGGCAGCAGCTGGCGGCAATCCAGAAAATCACCCTGCCAAGACCGGCACCGGAGCAACAGCTCTCCATTATCGGCCTGGAACTGCCGCCCCAGGCGGGAGGAGGCATGCGTTTCATCGCCGGCTACCCCAATTTTCAGGCAATAACCGAATATAACCACAGCAGCAAATATGCCATGGCAGTCGCGGAAATGGCGGAAGCCTTTAAAAATTAGCGTCGAGTTACGCGATCATGGCCCTCAGGATCAACCCCGGCCTAGCACTGTTCCTTTGTCAACTGGCAATCGCCGTCGGCCTCTTCCTATATCTCCTTACTGCCTACGACACCTATCGGCCTCTCCATCTTCTCACCGTCCGAGATTTCCCTGAATTCACCGACGATCTCGATCGGACCTCGCTGCTTGAGGGAACCCGCCGCCAGGTGGCCTACTTGCAAAGGCAGGATCCCCAAAAAATCATACGCTTCGGCAGCGACGTGTACGATACTGGCTGGTTGCTCCACTCGGTCGAAGCCCTCCTCGAACAACTGGAGCAGGATGTCGACAACAAGAAACTGCGGCGCTTTCTTATCGACCACTATCTGGTCTACCAGGCTGGTGGGAGAAAAAATCAGCGCGGCCGGCAGATGCTGGTCACCGGGTATTATGAACCAGTCTTCGAGGGCAGCCTTACCCGACAATCACCATTTCTGACGCCGATTTATTCCCTGCCGGATTCACTGGTCGCCATTTCCCAGACAAGCGGGGAAAACCGGGTCGGGCGGTATACCTCCGACCAGCGGTTCATTGACTACTGGGGTCGCTCGGAAATCGAGACCCAAGATCTTTTACAAGGCAACGAACTGGCATTTCTGAAAGACCCCTTCGAAGCCTTTCTTCTTCATGTCCAAGGTTCGGGGAAAATCCTGCTGCCGGACGGATCGCTCCGGTCGGTCCGCTATGCCGGATCGAACGGGCTTGAATACAAAAGCATCGGGAAATTGCTGGTGGACGAAAAAATCATGGCTCTCGACGAGGTCAATATCCCGGCTATCCGGGCCTATCTCAAGCAGCACCCGGAAGAGCAGCAGCGGATCCTCCATCACAATCCGCGCTTCATCTTCTTTGCCTGGGGAGATCCCATCGGCCCGCAGGGGAGTTGCGGGGAAGTGCTGACCCCTGGCCGATCGATCGCCATCGACCCCTCCGCCCTGCCCGGGGGGACACTCGGATACCTCGTCTCCCGAACCCCTATACTCAGACCTGATGGACAGCAGGACGGCTGGCGACCACTCGCCAGGTTCGTTTACCCCCAGGATTCTGGGGCGGCAATCAAAGGTACCGGCCGGGTCGATATCTTCTTCGGACAAGGCCGCGCCGCCGAGTTCGCCGCCAACCATATGAAGGAAGACGGTAAACTCTATTTCCTGGTGAAGAAAAGGGTCCCGGAAACATCCAGGTAGTGCTTCCCGCCTTACCATTTTTGCAGGAGCCGCAACGAATGACCGCAAAACCGCAAAGCCCGATCCTGACGCTCATCACCGATTTCGGTCTCCAGGATGAATATGTCGGGGTCGTCAAGGGCGTTATCCTCTGTCATGCCCGGGATGCCCATATCGTCGATATCTCGCATCTCGTTCCGCCCCAGGCCATCGGCACGGCGTCCCATCTCCTTGCCCGGTCATTTGGTTATTTTCCCCCTGCCACCGTACATCTGGTTATCGTCGACCCCGGGGTCGGTTCAAGCCGGGCAATTCTCGCCATCGCCGCCGATTCCCACTATTTCGTCGGACCCGATAACGGCGTCTTCACCCCGATCCTTGATCATGCCGCTTCCGTGTCCGTATACCGGGTCGACACCGCCACCCCTTTGTTCAAAAATATCAGCGCCACCTTTCATGGCCGGGACATCATGGCCCCGGTCGCCGGACAGCTCGCCGCCGGACTCGACATCAGCCGTTTCGGGCCTGGCCTCGCCAAAAACCACTGCCATCGTCTGCTAAGCCCGGCCTGCTGCCGTTTCGGTGCAACCCTGCAGGGGGAAATCGTCCATGTCGACGTCTTCGGCAACCTCTGCACCAATATCCGCAGAGCGGCTGTCGAGAACTTTGCTGCTGGACGGGCCGTACAGGTGGAGGTGAGAGACGAGCTCCTTCTGCCCCTTGACCGCAGTTATGCCAGCCAGGTTAAAGGGGCTGCCCTGGCTCTCTACGACAGTCACGATTTTCTCGAAATTGCCATCAATCAGGGCAACGCCGCCCGGATCCTGCAACTCGCCGTCGGTATGAAAATCTCTCTCGTCCGCCACGGGTAGATGGCGTCAGGAGCATGCCGGCCGGGTCACTTGCCGGCGAGCAGGGCAAAGCGCTCCCAGAAGTCGGGGAAGGATTTCCCGACGCAATCTTCGCCGGTAATCTTAACCCCTGGGATCCTCAGGCCGGCCACCGCGAGGCTCATGGCCATCCGGTGGTCGGCATAGGTTTCCAGCTCGGTTCCCTTCAGGCCTGCCCCCCCATCGCCATGGATAATCATGGCCGACTCCTGCTCCTCCACCTTCGCGCCCAATTTCGACAATTCCCTGACCACGGCGGCAAGGCGGTCACATTCCTTGATGCGCAGGTGAGCGATATTCTCGATCACCGTTGTTCCGTGGGCAAATGCCGCGACAACCGCCAGAGTCGGCACCACATCCGGCATATCCCCCATATCCACCCGTATTCCCTCGAGCCGCGCGACTCCCTGCAGAGTAATGCCTTCATCGGTTTTGGCAACCTCGCAGCCCATCCGTCCAAGCAAAGGCACCAGCATGGCATCGCCCTGCAGTGAAGGCACCGGAACGTTGGCCACTGTCACCCGCCCCCCGGTCACCGCCGCCGCGGCCCAGAAATATGAGGCGCTCGAGGCATCCCCTTCAATCCGGTACTGCCTGGCCCGATAGCAGCCCTGTGGCACCGAAAAAGAGCTGAAATCCCGAGAACATTCAACCATAATCCCGAAATCGGCCATGACCGCCAGAGTCATGGCAACGTAAGGTTTGGAGAGTATTTCCCCCTCCACCTTCAGAACCGCCGGTTGACGGGCATAGGGTGCGACCAGCAAAAGGGAGGAAAGGTACTGACTGCTTTTGCCTTCGGGCAAAACGGTAGTCCCGCCGGCCAATCCCCGGCCGTTGATGACAAGAGGAGGACAACCCGTTCCCCGGATGGAAACGATATCCACTCCCCAGCCCTGCAGGGCTGCGAGCAATGGCCCGATAGGCCGCTGCTGCATCCGCGCGTCGCCGTCAATGGTGAAGAGCGAACTGCCAAGAGCTGCAACTGAGGTGAGAAAACGGGTAGCTGTGCCGTTATTACCGAGATAAATCGGCGCACCGGCCGGCTTGATCACGCCACCATTGCCGAGAATTCGCCAGCCCTGGTCTTTTTCGATAACGGCCCCCAACTGGATCAGGGCGGTACCGGAATAGGCGGTGTCCTCGCTCTCCAGCGGCCCGATAAGCCTGCTTTCCCCTTTGGCCAGGGCAGCGGCGATGAGGGCTCGCTGGGTAAGGCTTTTCGAGCCGGGGACCTCGATGGTTGCATCAATATTTCCAACCGGTTGAATTTCTATCATAGTCTTCATCCACCGCTGATGTTTTCGGTTAAAGTTGTGGCTCACGTCCCGGGTCATTCGGTCCGCAATCCGCCGATTATCGAGCGGATGGACTCGAGTTTTTCGGTCGTGGCGTAGGCAGCGATACCTTCGATAACCTCTTCGCTGACCCTCGGGTTGATAAAGTTGGCGGTCCCGATCTGGACCGCGGTGGCCCCGGCCAGCATGAATTCCAGAGCATCCTCTGCACATTCGATGCCGCCGATACCGATAATCGGCACGGAAACCACCTGGGCAACCTGATAGACCATCCGCAAAGCCACCGGTTTTATGGCCGGCCCGGACAATCCGCCGATAATATTGGCCAAGGATGGACGGCGTGTTGATAAATCGATGGCCATGCCGATGAGGGTGTTGATCAGCGATATTGAATCCGCTCCCGCATCTTCAACAGCCCTGGCGATGACGGTGACATCGGAGACATTCGGGGAAAGCTTGACCATCACCGGGACATCGGCCTTTTTTTTGACTGCCGCTGTAACCGAGGCCGCCATTGCCGGATCGGTACCAAAGGCCACTCCCCCCTTCTTGACATTGGGGCAGGAGATATTCACCTCGATTCCGGCAACACCCGGGACACCAGCCAGGCGGGCGGTGATTTCCTGATATTCCACGAGGGAATCGCCCAGGATGTTGACAATGACTGGCACCTTCAACCCCTCGAGGTAGGCCATTTTATCAACGATGAAGCGGTCGACCCCGACATTCTGGAGGCCGATGGCATTGAGCATGCCGCAGGCGGTCTCGACGATGCGCGGGGGGGCATTGCCAACCCGGGGATGGAGGGAAATTCCCTTGACAATCACCGCGCCGAGACGGTGGAGATTCATCAAGCTCTCGAATTCCCTGGCATAACCGAAGGTACCCGAGGCGGTCATCACCGGATTGGCAAGTTCCAGAGAGCCGATGTTGACCCGAAGATCCGGCAAGGTCTCGTCTCTTGGAATCAAATATTCCATAGCAGTTCCTCCGCATCATACACCGGACCATTGACACAGACATGGGTGTAGGTACCGTTTTTCGTCGGCCGGCTGCAGCCAAGGCAGGCCCCCATTCCGCAGGCCATGACACTTACCACGGAAACCTGGCAGGGGATTCCCTGCGACCAGCA
>JBBRGP010000083.1:0-9413 GCA_038224105.1 Desulfobulbales bacterium
GGGAGGAGAGGGCCTCATTCGCTTTGTCGCCGAAAATTCACGGATCCCCGTCCTCAAACACTACCAGGGGGTTTGCCACCTGTTTATCGATAAAGATGCTGATCTGGGCAAAGCGGTTCCTCTGGTCCTCAACTCAAAAACTCAGCGGCCGGGGGTGTGCAATGCCTTGGAAGGTCTGCTGATCCATCAGGATGTTGCCGCCGAATACCTGCCGATCCTGGTTGCGGCCCTCACCGAAAAAGGTGTCGAATTACGGGGATGTCCGAGGAGCACTGCCATATCTCCGGAAATTGGGCCGGCCGCCGACGATGACTGGGGTACGGAATTCCTTGACCTGATTCTCTGCGTCAAGGTGGTTCGGGATTTCGAGGAGGCAAAAAGTTATATCCAGCAATACGGGTCGCAGCATACCGAGTCGATCGTCACCGAGAATTACAGTACGGCCCAGCGGTTTATTGCCGAGATCGATGCGTCGGCGGTGATGGTCAATGCCTCCACCAGGTTTAATGACGGGGGGGAACTCGGTCTCGGGGCTGAAATCGGGATCAGTACGACGAAATTGCATGCCTACGGTCCGATGGGACTGGAGGAACTCACCACCCGCAAATTCGTTGTCTATGGCCAGGGGCAGGTCAGGGTGTGACCAGCGTCAGAATCGGCCTGCTCGGGGGGACCTTCGACCCTGTTCATTTCGGGCATCTGCGGCTGGCGGATGTCGCCATGACCGAATGCAGCCTCGAGCAGGTGCTTTTTATTCCCGCCGCCCAACCCCCCCATAAGGACGAGACGACGCTTTCACCCTTTGCCGATCGGGTGGCTATGCTGGAAATCGCCGGCCGACGGTCAGACCGATTTGGTTGTACGACGATTGAAGGTGAACTGCCGACCCCTTCCTATACCTTTGAAACTTTACGAAAAATCAACGGTTCCCTGCCCCCGGGAGCTGATATTTTCTTTATCATCGGCGCCGACGCCTTTCTCGATCTGTTGAGTTGGCGATCCTACGAGAATATTCTCCAGCTGGTCAATCTCGTTGTCGCCCGCCGCAAAGGATACAGCCACCGGCAATTGCTCGACTTCCTGCGGCTGCTCGATTACACTGAGAATGGCGGTTACTGGCGGAAAAAGGATGGGGACAAGAAAATTATTCTGCTCCGCACGGTGCCCGGCGATTTCAGTTCGACCTGGATCAGAAACGAGATTCGACAAGGAAAATTCCCGGCAGGGAACCTGCCCGATGAGGTGATCGAGTACATTAAGAAGCACCATCTTTATCAGGCAAAGGTGGCAACCGCCCAGCGCGGGGCTGGGTTGGATTGATGAATGTCAGCGAGCGATAGCCATTAATGCAAAATCTAGACGACAATTCCGCAATTCCCGAAATATCCGTTCTTATCGTCGACGATTCCCTGGTTTTTCGAAGATTTCTTCGAGATATCCTTGAGGAATGCCATGGATTCACCATAATCGGCGAGGCTCAAAACGGTATCGAAGCCCTCGACATGGTCCTGAAAACCGATCCGTCGGTAATTCTGCTCGATCTGGAAATGCCGCTCATGGACGGGATGACCGCCCTGCAGCATCTGATGATTCATCGTCCGACGCCGACGATCATGTTCTCCAGTCTCACCGAGGAGGGGACTGCCCGGTGTTTCGACACGATCAAGAACGGGGCCCTGGATTTTATCTGCAAGGATTTCATCTTCCAGAAAAACAGCCTGCAGACCCAGAAAAAAGTGCTCCTCGACAAAGTCAGAAAGGCTGCCGCGTTCAAAGTAAGGGCCCGGGAACCGTTCTTTTCTTCCGCACCACCCTTTGCCACGAAGGTCGATGAAGAAGAACGCCGGGTTGTTTTTTGTGAAGAATGCGGTCAGCGGGAGGTGATTTCCTATAAAAAATCCCAGCCGATACGCACCCTCACCTGTTCGCAGTGCGGGGATACCATTGAACTCGGGTCCGCGCCGCAGACCCAGTTCCGCAGAAACACCTTCATTTCGGTGATCGGGGGCGGCGAAGGCAGCTTTTTCAACCTCCTGGAGATAGTACCCCGTCTTGACCCGGAAATGGGGGGTGCGGTGATTGCCGTCATCCATCAAGACACCGAACATATCAACTGCTTCACGGAATACCTGGCCGCCATGTCGGCCATGAAGGTAGTGCGGGCACGAGAGGGGATGAACATCGAAGGGGGAAACTGCTATATCGCCTCCGGACACGATTATATGCATCTGAAACCCTTCAGTGCCCAACTGACCCTGCAACGTTTACAGAAAGCGGTTTCAAATTATGGCCCGCTCGACATCCTGCTCGCCTCGGTCAGCACTATCTATAAAAAGCGGGCATCCGGAATCATTTTATCCGGTGACGAATGTGACGGCGACAAGGGGATGACCATTTTGATGAAGAACGGGGGAACCCCGGTAGTGCTTGACGGAAGCGAATGCTACAGCAAGGGCATGGGGGGTAACGTCCTCAGCAAATGCGCAATCCCGGAAACCTATGACACTGAACATGTCCTGGAAAAGATGAGAACGCTGCACCATCAGGCAAAGGACATTGGCATCGCCCGTTGAGGGAAAGGCCATGGTTCGGAGCACATTGTTAAAGAAGAAGACAGGGAGAGAAACTTGACACTCCAGGTTAGCCGGAAACAATGCTCTGGGAAGAACATGTACCGCTGATGCGGCGGGGATTTCACAGGGAACTCCTCAAGCTGGCCTTTGGCGACTCGGCGAGTGGCCACCGGGTATATCCGGCCCGGGAGCTTGTGTTCGCGGCAATGCGCCAGACCAGTCTCGGCGCGACCCGGGTGGTGATTATCGGCCAGGACCCCTATTTCAACGAACATCCCGGCAAAGGCCCGGAAGCCCACGGCCTATGCTTTTCCGTCAAAAACGACATTCCCATACCGCCATCGCTGCGGAATATCCTGAAGGAAGTCAATACCAGTGTTTACGGGGGGCAAATGGTGAGCACCGATAGCGATCTCTCCAGGTGGGCTGCCCAGGGGGTCCTGCTGCTCAACGCCAGTCTGACCGTCATAGCCAAGCAACCGAACTCCCATGTCGGTTTGGGCTGGCACCAATTGACCGATAATATTATCGAGACCATCTCGGAAAAGAAGGTCCACGTGGTATTTATGCTCTGGGGTGCGTTTGCGCAAAAGAAAGAGGCGCTGATCGACCGAAAAAAACACCTGGTTCTGGCAACCAGCCATCCATCGCCATTGTCGGCGCACAAAGGTTTTCTCGGTTCCGGGGTTTTTGTTCGCTGCAACCAGTACCTGCTTGAACACGGTTTCCAGCCGATTATCTGGTAGGGCCATCGCCGTTGTGCCGTTCAGCGGACGGCGCCCTGCCTGGCAGCCGCAAAGGGAATCATGTCGGCAACCTCGCCGGCGGTAAAACCGATTCCGCGTTCCTCATAGAGCATATCGGCGGCGGAGCCGTGGAGAAACACCCCGACCACCGCCGCATCCATTGGCGACAGACCCTGACATAACAGGGCGCCGATCATCCCTGCCAGCACGTCACCCATGCCGCCGGTCGCCATGCCGGGATTGCCGGTCGTGTTGATAAAGGTGGTGCCGTCGCCGCTGACCGTAATTGTCCCGGCGCCTTTGAGAACGAGGATGGTTTCATAGGCATCGTTGCGGAACAGGTTGCTCCCCAACATGGCGGCATCAATCCTGTTGTCCTGGATCACCGTCACTGCTTTATTCAAGAGGCGGCCGAGTTCACCGGGGTGTGGCGTAAAAATTCGTGGTCCGCCCGGGCTGTGGAGATCCCCCCGGCAATCGGCCAGGATGTTCAAGGCGTCGGCGTCGAGGATAACGGGACATTTGACCTCACGGTAGATGCGCACCACCAGTTCCGCCGTCCGCCGGTCCCGGCCAATTCCCGGCCCGATGACCACCCCCTGCTTGCCGTCAACGGCGTCGGCAATTGTCTGCCAATCGGCAATCGCCAAGATCTGGGCACTGTGGGGCAGGGGAACGGTCATCGCCTCTACCAGCGCGCCCTCGTAAATCGCGTTGAGATCTTGTGGAACACAGAGAGTTACCAGGCCCGCACCGCTACGCAGAGCACCCCTTGCCGCCAGAATCGCCGCCCCCGTTTTGCCGGAAGATCCGGCGAGGATAAGGAGGTGGCCATGCGATCCCTTGTGCGCGGCCTTTTGCCGCTGCAACGAGCGTGACAAATCTCTGTAGGTATCGATCGTTGCAAGTTCCGTGGTGATACCGGCCCGATAGATCGCCTCCGGGGGGATGCCGATATCGATTATCGCCAATTTCCCCGTCCACTCGGAGCTGCCGTTGATAAAGTGGCCGGGCTTGGCACAGCAGTAGGTGGCTGTATAATCAGCACGAATACAGGTACCTAACACTTTTCCGGTATTGGAATCGATACCGGAAGGGGTATCGGCGGAGACGATCGGAATATGGTGGGCAAAGCCCGGTTTGTTGATGAGATTGATGACATCGGCGAAGTGGCCGGTCACCTCGCGGCAGAGGCCGATACCGAATATCGCATCCACCAGGACATAGCAGGGCAACCCCCTGGTTTCGAACTGCTGGACGAGAATGGGTATGGTTTCGACCCGTTTGCTGTTATCGATGACATGGAACGGCAGGCGGAGCCGTTTGATGATCCCCAGGTTGACAGCCGCGTCCCCTTTCAGGGTGTCTGGGTTGACCAGGAAAAAGAAAACCGGCTGACAGCCGCGCTGGTGCAGATGTCTGCCGATAACCAGGCCGTCGCCGCCGTTGTTGCCGGGACCGACAAAGATGATGGCGAAGGTGTCTGCACAGGAACCGAGTTCCCGCTCCATCATGGTGACCGTCCCCAGGCCGGCGTTTTCCATCAGCACAATACTGGGGATGCCGAAATCATTGCTTGCCGCCTGATCAAGGTGCTGCATTTCAACAACGCTGGGCAGTTTCATGTCCTCTCTCCTTTGTTTCAGCTCGGGGGGGTGGGTTTTTTCTCGGTCTGGTTCCGGTATTCGTCGATCAGGTCCTGGCAGAACCTGCACGGCTCAAAACCGGCCTCAACCGCAACCTCGATATCCTTGAAGATCAGCGTGCAATTCTTGCAATGGTAATATTCGCAGGACGGGACATGGAACACCCGGCTCTTTGGGTTGCCGGTGATAACATCCGTCGCGGCTTCCGTCATCTCATCCAGATCGCCTCCTTCCCCGTTTGCCCGGGTAACGCCGCGCAGACGACTGACCAGGTCTTTTGAGGTCAAAATTATGCGTCCGGTTATCGTATTGCCGGTTTTTTTCAGAAATTGGCTTATTGGTTCGGGAATGAGCGGTTTTTCATTGGAGATCCTGACTATCCAGAAAATAGCCAGCAGGAAGAAGAGGGCGTTTGCTGCCCACATGGCGAGCATTACCGGCAGGACCCCTTCTTCAGCGAAAGTTTTGCCGATGGTGAAGAAAATGTAATACAGCACAAAAATGGCCAGCCCCGCCTGGATACCGATGGCCTTCTTCCCCGGTCTGGCCTGCAGCCCAAGGGGAAGTCCGATCAGGCTGATGATCAGGCAGCCGACCGGCAATACCAGCCTTTTATGATATTCTATCAGGAGCCTTTTCTGATAGATCAGATCATCGGTTTGCTTTGCCTCCTCCAGCAACTCGCCCAGGGTATAAGCGGTTTTTTTGAGGTTGGTGGCCTTGCCGGTTTGAGGTTTGAGGGGAATGTTTATCTGGTACTGACCGAACTCGACGATCTGGGCACTTTCGTTGCCTGGTCGATGCAGGCTGCCGTTATTCAAGGTAATAGATACCATCATGTCGGAAACATCGCTGGTCATCGAACCGGTCGAGGCCATGGTGATAATCGGGTTCTCTACCCCCCGCATGTCGGAAACCCAAACGTTTTGCCACTGCCCGGTGCTTTTGTCGATCGCATCGATATAGACGACTACCTCTCCCAGGGCCTCGGTGAAGACATGCTCCTTCACCCCTTCATTGATCTTTTCGCGGAGCAGCTGGTAGGTGAGCTGCTTCATGAACACCTCGCTTAAGGGGATCAGTTTTATGGAAATGTAGCTGGTCAATAAGGCGATCATCGCCGCGACGATGATCACCGGCGGCAGGATCTGATACATGCTGATGCCGCTGGCCTTCAGGGCAAGAATCTCCGAATCGCTGGACAATCTCGCAAAGCCGATGGTTATCCCCATCATCGCCGCCATGGGAATGGAGTAGAGCAAGATGTTCGGAAAGAGGTAGGAGAACAGACGGATAAAATCGGCCATCCCGATCTTCAGGTCGAGAACGAAATTGAGAAAGGGGATGAGTTTGACGAGGAAGAACACACAGTTCATAATGATGAAACTGGCGAAGAACGGGGCGAGCATCTCCGTCGCAAGATAGCTGTAAAGGAGCTGGGGTGTCCTGGAATGTGTCTTCATTGCCTCTTTAAGGTTGTCGAATGGGAATAATATTGCGGGCAGAATCGGTGTTTTTCAGGTACATGGAGTGTGCATGGGCGGTGCTGTTAGACCGGACCAGCCGTTGGCCGCCTCCGGCTTTTTGGTCAATATTTTGCAACACTTTCTATCATATCAATATTGTGGAGAAAAAACATGCATTTGTTCGAGACAGCGGAAGGAGATAGATGGGTATGCATAACCTGTGCTGCTGAAGAGGAGGCGGCGATCAAAGAGAAACAATGGCAATGGATCTTTGATCGGCAGGATCAGACCCTGCGGTGTGCGCTCTGCGGCAATCCAGACTATGACATCGATGACTGAGCGAGTACCACTGGGCCCCCCCGAGCCTGTTCCCGGGCGACCGGTCAAAATTTTGAGCCGGAGATCGGCGCCTCAATGGTAACATCGATCCAGTGCTGATCCCACCATTCCTTCGGCATCACGAATACTCCGTTGACGAGGATGGAAAAGTGCAGGTGATCCCCGCCGGCCATCCCGGTGGTGCCGGTCAGGCCGATGACCGTCTTTTTGTCAACATCGGCGCCCGGGGCGACAGTGATTCTACTCAGATGTGAATATAAACTGAACACCCCCTGGCCGTGATCGACCAGGATCATGTTTCCGTAAATCCCCAGATAATCGGCAAAAACCACCTTGCCGGTATTGGCGGCACGGACTTCGGCTCGGTTGGTTGAGGCAATGTCCATGCCGAGGTGCACCTGCTTGTCGATGATCGTGCCGTTATATATATAGGATCGATGATCGGCAAAACCTGCACGGGAGCTGCCGGCCATCCGGGCGAAGTGGTCCCGCCACAATCTGTTCGGCAGAGGGTTGCGGCAGAGATCGTAGATTTTGCTGTTGTTCTGATCTCTCACCGTGTTGTTGGCATAGAGGTATTTGTCAATAAAATCTCCCTGCATTTCCGGATAGTATTGCTGAAACTCGGGGATCTTGGCGCTTAGGAACGCCTCGCCGATGGTAATGGTGTCATGTTTTTGTTCAACCCCTTTGAAGACCGTGGTAAAGGGGACAATCGTCTGATTGCCGGCCGGATCGACCGCGGAAACGGCCAGGCTGTCGATCCGCTGGGCGTCGCAGGGCAGGGCGAAATAGGCGAGATAGGTGTTCGCTCTGCCATCACCGATCAGAAAACCGGGATTGAACCGACCATTGATGGTGACACCGCTGCCGCCGCCTTGGCTGTCCGACAGCCGGTAGATGGCGATGCCGACACCGCCGGGCGAAATATACTTTTCACTGTGGAGGATCTCGAGCTGCGGCGGTATCGTATCGACGGTCACTTCTTTCTCGATCACCGTTTTATTACCCTGCAACCAGCCCCGCCATGAATAATCGGCGGCCTCGAATCTGATTCGCATCGGCCCATCACTGAAACCTTCTTTTTTGCTGTCAAAGCTTACGGTTTCGGCTGCCTCCTCCGGGCCGATTTTACCAAGATAGGTCGACCTCGGAAAAGTCACCGAGTGGAGAACTTTTTTGACACCGTTCTGGGATGCCAAGACGGTGATGGCGCGCAGGCCGCTTCCCGTATCGCTAACGGAATAACGGATTATCGCCTTGCCGCCCAGATGATCGCCGGTCTGGTCAAGATTGACGACCGGCCGGCCGCCTTCAAAAAAAAGAATAGAGGCGGCGATGCCGCAGCCACCTACGACGATTCCCAAAAAAATCAATAATTGAGAAGAGATATATTTTTTACTTCTGGAAAATGCCATGGTCGAATGATGCCTTTATCCTCTGCTTGGCAGCGGAGAAGGAAATACTCTATTTCTGCCAGATGATCTCGTATTTTTCAATATGCAGATCTTTTGCCTGGGCGACGATAATTCTTTTGCCGATCTCCTTTTCTACCCGGGCCCGGGTCTGCTCCTCCTCATTGTGCAGGAGGTCCGCCAATCTGGGGTGGACCCGCAAGGTTATGGTATTGCCTTTATGCTTGCGGGCATGCCGGGTGATTTTTCTGAAGATATCATAACAGATGGTCCGCCGCGACTTGATCATGCCCTCGCCGGAACAGTAGTGGCAGGGTTCGCACATCAACTGGTGGAGGTTTTCGCTGTTTCTTTTGCGGGTCATCTGGACCAGGCCGAACTCCGAGAGCTTCAGAATATTGAATCTGCTCTTATCCTTTTTGACGGCCTCCTTGAAGGCGGTGTAGAGTTCCTCGCGGTGCCGGTCATCTTCCATATCGATGAAATCGATGATGATGATTCCTCCAATATTGCGGAGACGCAGTTGGTAGGCGATCTCGACGGCCGCCTCCATGTTGGTTTTAAAGAGGGTGTCGTTCAGATCGCTTTTGCCGACAAATCTGCCGGTATTGACGTCTATCACCGACAGAGCCTCGGTGCTTTCGATGATGATATATCCTCCCGACCGCAACCAGACCTTTTTTTCAATGGCCCGGGAGATCTCCACCTCAATGTTGTATGCTTCAAACAGCGGGGTGCTGTCCTTGTACAAGGAGATTTTGTCGGCCAGAAACGGGGCAAAGGTCTTGACATGGGCAAGAAGTTTTTCATAGGCGAGGGAATCATCGATGACCAGCGCATCGACTTCCCTGGTGAAAAAATCGCGGATGGAACGGAGGGTGATATCGAGATCCTCATGGACCAGACATGGCGCTTCGATACGATAGGAGCGGTCGACGATACTTTCCCAGAGCAGCATAAGGAATTCCATGTCGGCCTCAAGTTCTTCCCTGGTCGCATGCTCGGCGACCGTGCGGACAATGAAGCCCGATCCTTTCGGACGGATTTCCTCAATTTGCGACTTCAATTGCTGCCTGATCTCCTCGTCCTCGATTTTCCGCGAGATGCCGATATGGTCGGTGAGGGGGATGAACACCAGATTCCGACAGGGCAGGGTAATGTGGCAGGTGAGCCGGGCACCTTTGGTGCCGATGGGATCCTTGCTGACCTGGACGAGAATATCCTGGCC
>JBBRGP010000084.1:0-9410 GCA_038224105.1 Desulfobulbales bacterium
TAGGCCTTTCTGTTCCGAACCAGGGTTTGCCAGCGGCCGGCAAGGGCCTTGAGCGTTTCGGGGGCGGGCGACTGCAGGTAGCGGCCGAGGGAGGGGCTGTTGGCGATTGTCCTCAGGTCCGAGGCGAGAAGCTCCAGATCGAGGCGGGTGGCCGCCAAGGCCAGTTGCAGATTACGGCTACCGTCTTCGGCATATTTTTCCATCTTCCGCTGGTACTCGAGGTGTGAAACGAAGCCCGCCAGCAACAGCACGACAACCACGGCGCCACTGAAATAGAAAGAGAATATTTTGCAAATATCTCTACTGGTGGTTTTGGGAAGGAAATCGAGAATGGTGCTGTTGACACTGTCTGTATCCATGGTCGGCGGGGAGGTCTGCCTGCGGAGAACGCGGAGGGAATCCCGGCTTTCGCGGGTCCGGTTATGGGAGAATCGCCACTCTTACATAATAGCACACGTCTCCAGGAATTGGAAATCCCGCCTACCACCCGACAAAGGGAAACTCTTTCCAGTACCCCCTCGTGGAGTATGCGCATCTTCACGAAATTCGTTTAAAAACACGAAACGAATTTCTAACGTACTAAAACTTCTCGATCTTTGTACCCTTAACCACGCAATGTTCAAGGTTGCGACAGCAGTTGCCCACCGTCCGCATCATATTGAGAATTTCGACAAACATCGGATCGTCCTGGCCGAGATCCTGTTCGGCGCCTTCCAAAAGCTCGGTACCCCGGTGCAGATAGTCCCGCAATTCCTCGAGGAGAAGTTTGCGCCGGCCGTGCTTTTCTTTTTCGCGGACGAGCAACGGCAGAATCCGCTCTATCGAATACTCGACCAGGGCATCGCGGGGAGTGTTGAACTGTTCCGACACCTTTTCCAAATTTTCAAGGGTTCTCCGGGATACCACATAGGTTTTGGCAATCCGGTGGCTGGTCCGGCCGGAATTGGCGAACTCGGAGGCGATAGCCCGCAGGGCCTGGGTATCCTCGATGAGGTGATCAAAAAGCGACTTCTGTTTTATCCCGAGCTGCCCGGCAAGGATACTGAGGGCATCGATGGACCTCTCCGACAGCTTGAAGGTAGTCCGCACCGACTGCCTGCCGCGCAGGTCGGCGGTGGTTTCGTCGGAATATTGCAAATGAAAAGATGGCGTTATATCCTTTTCCATGGCCCCGCATTCCTCTCGCTTGAATCACCGCACATTACTTTTATAAGATAATACTAAACGTAATATTTTGATATTTATATGTATGATTTAAATATTACCATTTTCCGTAAAGAGGTAAACCGAAAAAGAGAAAGAAATTTGCCGTTCATTGCCGGTTTCGGTAGGATACAGTCAACGCGGCTTGCCGCTAAAAGGGCGAGGTCCGGCCGACAGGTTCTTCCCTCCCAACCCCGACAGGTGCAACGATGCCAAACAAACACGACGAGATCGTCCAGATTGTCGATCGCCATAACCGCACAACCGACCATCTGCCCCGCAGCCGCATGCGCGCGGGCGGACTGGCCCATCGGGCGAGCTATATCCTGGTGTTCAACGACCGGGGGGAGCTCTTTCTCCAGAAAAGAACCCGCACCAAGGACATCTACCCCGGCTTTTGGGATGTCGCCGCCGGCGGGGTGGTGCTCGCCGACGAAACCTACGAAGACTCCGCCAAACGGGAACTTGCCGAGGAACTCGGGGTGACTGGCGTCCCGCTCCATTTTCACTTCGATCATTATTACGAAAGCCAGGGGAACCGGGTGTGGGGTCGCGTTTTCAGCTGCCGCCACAATGGCCCCTTCGTCCTCCAGAACTCGGAGATCGAAGGGGGCGAATTCATCACCGTCGCCGAGGTCCTCCGCCGGCGGGAACACGAACCGTTCACCCCGGACGGGTTGGAGATCCTGGTAAAACTGCACAAGCACCGGCGGGACCCGCCGACCGGCGCCCTCTTTCTGCACGGTCTCGATTCCTCGAGCCACGGGACGAAAGGACGCTTTTTCCGGGAACATTTTCCCCACATCGCCTGCCCGGATTTCTCCGGACCGCTGTCTGATCGCCTGGACCGGCTGGCCGAACTCTGCCAGGGGTTGACCGGCCTGACCTTGATCGGCTCGAGCTTCGGCGGCCTGATGGCGACCTGCCATGCCCTCCGTTTTCCGGACCAGGTGATCCGCCTCCTGCTGCTTGCCCCGGCCTTGAATTTTCCGGATTTTCAACCGCCGCAACAGAAGCTGGCGGTTCCGACCCTTCTGATCATCGGCGACGGCGATACGGTAACCCCGGCAGCGCAGGTCATCCCCCTGGCACAGACGACCTTTGCCAACCTTGAAATCCGCGTCGAGGAGGACGATCATCTGCTCCATAAAAGCTTTGGCAACCTGGCCTGGCATGACCTCCTCCAGACTTGAACAGGTAAAGACCGCAAAGTTCGCGACCGAAAACGGGGTTGACCGCGGCTCCCCGACAGAACCGTTCTCCCCCATTGCATGCCAGGCACAGCGACTTATATTATGTCCATGTTTGAAACGCTTCCTCTCGACATTCACCCTCTAAGATTCGACATGGTATGAATAAGCATTTTCTGGTCACAATCAGCAACGATGCCGACCACCTCTTCGGAGTCAGATTTATCTGTTCCTTTCTGAACGGCGCATCCGATGACCTGGTCACCCTCCTGCATATCTGCCGGCTCGACGGCGACAACATGACCAAGGCCTTGACGGAGATGTGGCTGAGCCCCGGCGACAAGAGCGAGTGCAAGCTTACCGGGGGATTAAAAAAGGCGCTCGACAAGGCCAACGAACTTCTCAGGCAGGGCAATTTCGCGGTCGACCAGACCCTCACCAAAACGGCGGTGGAGCGATACGGCAAGGTCAAAGACATCCTGACCGAGGGTTCGCAAGGCTATTATGACGCCATCGTCCTGGGCAGACGGGCAACCTACGCCCTGCAGTGGATGTTTGAGCGGCCGGCCGAGGAAATGGCCCACGCCATGATCCGCGACGGCTACTGCGATGTGCCCCTGTGGATCTGCCCGGAGGCCGACCCCGGCCGAAAAAACGTGCTGCTCTGTGTCGACGGCTCGGAAAACGCATTCAGGGCAGTCGATCATGTCGGCTATATCCTGTCCAGCCAGCAGCAGCACGGCATCACCCTCTTTCATGTGAAAACCGGTACCGGCCCCGACTCCGACGAGATCTTTGCCCGGGCCGAAAGCATCCTCCATGAGCATAATATCGGCGAGGATCGGATCAGCCGCAACGTTACCTGGGGGGTAACCGTTGCCGGAGCGATTCAAAGCGAAAGCACCAAAGGCGGCTACGCCGCCGTCGCCCTGGGCATGCACAGCGAAAAAGACCAAGGTCTGCTGAAGGATTATATCCAACCCGGCAGGACCACGGCCAAACTGATCAGTAAGATTGAAAAAGCCGCCCTGTGGTGCTGCCCGTAATCGGCCGCTCCGACAAAACCGTCGAAGCAGAGGTCGCGGAGCGCCGAATTAGCCAAGCAGCAGCGAGTCCGTTACCAGTTCTTCACCCTGGGCGGTGTAGAACTGTTCGAGCAGATCCTTGACGGTCAGGTTCTCCTTGTCCCTGCCGCGCAGATCGAGGAGGACCCGGCCCTGATGGAGCATGAGCAGGCGGTTGCCGAGGCTGATGGCATGCTTCATGTTATGGGTGATCATCAGGGTCGTCAGTTTCCGACCCTTGACGATCTCCTGGGTAAGCCCAAGAATCTGTCCGGCGGTTTTCGGATCAAGGGCGGCGATATGTTCGTCGAGCAGCAGGACCTCCGGTTTGATCATCGTCGCCATGAGCATGGTCAGGGCCTGACGCTGGCCGCCGGAGAGCAGGCCGACCTTGTCGAGCAGGCGATTTTCCAGACCGAGACCGAGTTGCTGCAGTTCGTCTCGAAAGCGGTCACGGTCTCGGCTTTTGACCCCTCTGGCCAGCCCCCTGGTCCGGCCGCGGAGAATGGCCAGGGCCATGTTCTGCTCAATGGTCGCCGACGGGCAGGTGCCGAGCAGCGGATTCTGAAAGACCCGTGAAATCAACCCGGCCCTTCTGAATTCGGGCCAGCCTGTGACATCCTGGCCGCTGATGAAGATTTTTCCGGAATCGGGGAAAAAGCCGCCGGCGATACAATTCTGCAGGGTCGACTTGCCGGCCCCGTTGGAACCGATGACTGTTACGAAGTCGCCCGCATCAAGATGGAGATCGATGTTGTTTAAAGCGAAGACCTCGTTGACACTCCCCTTGTGGAAATATTTTACAATTCTTTTTAATCTAATCACCGCGCTATCAGCCTCTTCTTAAGGTTAGGCGTGATCAGTGCGCCGATTACCAGAATGGCGGTAATCAGGTTTAAATCACTGGGATTGAATCGAAAGCCACCAAACTCGAGACCGAGAGCCAGGGCAATCGCCAACCGGTAGACAATCGACCCCAGCAGGGCGGCAATGAAGGCTCTGGCCATGGTCTGACAGCCGAACACCGTCTCGCCGATAATGACCGAGGCGAGACCGGCAACGATGGTGCCGATTCCCATGCCGACATCGGCAGCGCCCTGGTTCTGGGCGACCAGCGCCCCGCTCAGGGCCACCAGCCCATTGGACAGGCCGACTCCGAGAATGATGACCGCGTCGGTGTTGACGCCAAGACTTCTGATCATCTGCGGATTGTCGCCGGTGGCAAGAATTGCCTGGCCGATTTCCGTCCCCATAAACCAGATGATGAAGCCGAGCACCAGGCCGGCAAAGGTGCCGAAGATCAAAAGGCCGGCGTAATGAGCGGGAATGCCGAGACCGGTGACGGCATCGAAAACCGTATTCACCCCGAGCAGCGCGACATTTGGCCCGGACATGATCCTGATGTTGATAGAATAGAGGGCGATCATGGTCAGAATCGAGGCGAGCAGATGGAGGATCTTGAACTTGGTGTTCAAAATCGCCGTCACCATCCCGGCAATAAAACCGCCGGCCAGGGCCAGGAGCAGGGACAGATAGGGATTGACCCCGCCGGTAATCGCCACCGCCGAGATGGCCGCGCCGAGCGGCAGGCTGCCATCGACGGTGAGATCGGGAAAATCGAGGATCCGGAAGGTGAGATAGACGCCAATGACCATGATGCCATAGACCATCCCGTGCTCCACCGCTCCCAGGGCGGCATACAGTGTCATGATCGCTTCCGGCTACTGATAAATTTGGGCGGCCTTTTTGAGCATCGCCTCAGGCGGCTCGATGCCCATCTGCCGGGAATACCCGGCATTGATATGGAGTTGGAGATCCTTCTGGAATTCCACCGGGATATTTTCCGGCTTCTCGCCCTTCAAGATCCGTTCGGCCATCGCCCCGGTCTGGTGACCGTGCTTGTAATAGTCGAAGCCCATGGCGGCGACCGCTCCCCTCTTCACCGAATCGACGTCGGCGGCAAAGATCGGCAGCTTGTTCTGGACGCCGACTTTGATCACCGCTTCCAGGGCGGAAACGATGGTGTTGTCGGTGGGAATGAACACCGCATCGACACGGCCCACCAGGCTTTTGGCGGCCTGGGCGACATCGGCGGTCTTGCCGGCGGTGGCCTCGATCGTCTCGAAGCCGAGCTTGCCGCTCAACTCCTTGATCGAGGCGATGGTCGCCTTCGAGTTGGCTTCACCGGCATTGTAAAGCAGACCGAGTCTTTTGATATCGCCTTTATAGGCCAGAACCATCCGCAGATGCTCCTCAACGGGGAGAAGATCGGACACGCCAGTGATCCCGGTATCGGGCCTTTGCAGGTCCTTCACCAGCCCGGCGGCAACCGGGTCGGTCACCGCCGTAAAGAGCAGCGGCCGCCTGAGTTCGGCCGGCGCCTTATTCAGGGCCTGAACACAGGTCTGGGCGGAAGGGGTGGCGATGGCCACCAGCAGATCGGCTTTTTCCCCGACCATCTGCTGGGCGATCTGGGTCGCCGTGCCCATATTGGCCTGGGCATTGTGCACAGTATACGTCACCTCGATGTTCTTTTCCTTCAGATAGTCCTGGAGTCCCTGCGCCACGGCATCGAGGGCCGGATGTTCGACAAACTGACTGATCGAGATGGTGGCGCCCTGGGCACCACCCCCGTGCAGACCGATAAAAGTGAACAGCATGGCCACCATCAATAATTTTTTCATCTTCACATCCTCCGAGTGCAATTCATTGCGATCACCCGCCGCTTCCGTCCCTTGCCGGCAATCATCAGCCGTGCTGCCGTTGGCCCAATGTTGAGGCCGGACAGTCCCGTTCCGGTCGGCAAAGATCTAGCCGATAATTGTGTGAAGGTCAACGACTGAAAGGAATACCCCGTGTGGGGGAGCAGGATTTTTTTCTCGGCCGATAATATGGATCAGACCCGAAATGCCGGTTAAAAACCGTCTTTTTGCCGACGCAGGACGGTGAACACCGAAAGAGGATCAAGATCTTCGCTGAAAAATTTCTCGGCAACGGTCCGGACTATTTCCGGTTCTTCGCAGCGCAGGAAGGGGTTGGTGGCGATCTCGGTCGCCAGGGTGGAGGGAGTGGAAGGCCGGCCGCTGGTCCGCTCCGCAGCCACCTGCTCAAGCCGCCGGCTGACTTCCTGGTTGCCCGGCTCGACAAAATGGGCGAACTTCAGATTATGGGCGGTATATTCATGACCGAAATAGACCCTGGTGGCGGCCGGCAGTTTTTTAATCGTCAGGTTGAGGGCTTCGTACATCTGGATCGGCGTTCCCTCGAACAACCTCCCGCAACCGGCACCGAACAGGGTATCGCCGGTAAAAAGATGATCTCCGAACAGATAACAGAGACTGCCCGAGGTGTGACCGGGGGTATGGATTACCTGGCCCAGGATGGTGCCGACCCGGACACTGCCGCCGGCTGCCAGCGGGCTGTTCATCCCGGGAATCCGCCGTTTATCGCCTTCGAACCCGTATATTTTCAGACCGGGAAATTCACCGAGGAGGTCCTCCAGGCCGCCGATGTGATCGGCATGGTGATGGCTGCAAAAGACCGCGTCGAGAACCACGCCGGCATCCTCCAGGGCCCCGAGGACCGGGTAGAACTCGGCCGGATCGACAACCGCCGCCGCCCCGGTTTGCTCACAGATAATGAGATAGGCATAGTTATCAAAAGAGCATGGCAGGGTGACGATCTTCATAGCATTCACCTGATGATTTAGAGGACCGGGATGAAGCAGCACATGGCCCGGTGGCCCGGCTAGGACCAAAGGAACCAGTGGGGACGTCGGCAACAGCGTTTGAGAGCGTGGACCACCTCTCGCCAAAGCCTATATTAAACAAAAATAGAGAGTTAAATCAAGAAATTAAAAATCCCCACCAGCGGTTTTCGTGGCAGGGGAAGTGCCAACGAGAACCACCGGCGGGGCTGGGAGGGGGCTTTTAGTACCTTATTGCTGGGGAGCGTTAGGCGCGGGATCATTGTCGATCCTGCCGGACCGACCAAAATGTCCACCGCCAAATCTCGGACCATCGCAGCCCATCCGGCCGCCCATCGATCCTATATACTGGCTGACCCCGGCGGCCTCAGCCTTGGCATGGAATGCGGTCCGCAGGTCAAACATCTCTCCGGCAACCTTGGCAGCCGCCTGGGGATCCGGCTTGTCACTGCTCATCAGCGCCTGTTTTTCCGCCCGTTTCATTGCTATCTGCTTGTGCAGGGCCTGATTGTCCTTAAAAAACTGGGTTACTTTAGCCTGGGTGGCGGGATCGAGGTTTTGCATCATTTGCCCCTGCATCGGCGGGCAACCACCACCATTCCCTCCTCTCCCCCAGTTTGCCGAGGCGGCGGTTGCGATTGTCAGTCCGGCGATAAGAACGATTGCGGCGATTTGGTTTTTCATGGTTGTTCTCCTTGTTCAAGTTGTCTGTTCCGGGGATCAGAATGTTTGACGTTGGCACGGTCGGCAGCCCTTCACTGTATGGCCCTGCCGTCATCCTTTGCCAGTAACATAGCAACTTGGATGCCAGAGTTACGGAAATAGTCATCATATTGTTATTACATGACAAAAAATAGGATGCCCGGAAGCTTACAAGCCTCCCCCCACTGTACTAGGTAAAAACTACCCACCCGAAAGAGATCGATCAGGGTAGAAAGTTCCCACTCGGCGCTGTTCTTCCAAGCTCCCCCTGCCATTGACCAGGTCCGACCGGTGGTGTATCTATAAAAATAGAACACGGAGGTGTACTATGAAGAAAGTCCTGATCCTGACAGTCCTTCTCCTCAACGGTATGATCGGATTCGGTCATGCAGCCGGCGGGGCCTTGCCGCTGAAGGCAAGAATCAGCGAGGAAAAAATGGCTCTCGTGGAAGACTATCAAAGGGCCCTCCAGAAGTGCCGAACCCATGCAGCCAAGGCCAGCCGGGATTCCTGCTCAACGCGCCAGAAAGATTCTGTGGCCAAAGCCTTCCAGGATCTGGATAAAGACCCGAAGGCCTATTTCGCCGCCAAGGAGCTGCGAACCCGCGACACGACCACCCTCAAGGAGGCCCGAAGGCTGCTCGCCCCTCCGGGCCAGCGGATCGATCGAAAATAGCGGAAGAATTTGGGGGTGATTGCCGAACAGTGCTTATCATGATTTGTATCAATCCGCCTATTCTGAGCACCGCGATTGAGCCTGACGGCAAATGAAGAGTGTGTTGGAATACAATGAACGTTCCACAAATCTCAGCTATTAAGACGAGGAGAAGAAAATGGGGGCAACGAGAACGGAGTACATTAAGCGAAAATAGTGGATCACAAAAGTAGCTAGCATGTTAATGATCGGATTGACGTTTGCCTTTTTTTCAGCATCATCTTTCGCGGCAAGCGGTGTGTCGAGCGAGGCTGGTTCGGAAGGTATCGCCCAGACTGCCTATTCTCCAGACAATGGACCGGGTCCGGTGATTATTGTCATTTCGGGGCAGACGGGTCCTGCTTCCTACCAGTCCTATGCTGCAGAACTGGCCCGGCTCGGTTACTACTCGGTCTTGATTGCAGGGAGAGACATCCTCAACCCTGAACTTACTGGTCCCGCAAATTTGACAAAAACAATTGAACGGGCGCTGCAGTCCCCAAGCGCCGTCAAGGGTAAAGTTGCCGTAATCGGCTTTTCACTTGGCGGAGGAGGTACGCTATACAACGCAGCAAACATGCCGAATCTCGTTTCTATGGTGGTGGCATATTACCCGTACACCAAGACCTGGGCGAACAAAATCGACTCGCTGGTCAGTCACTTCAAAGTTCCGGTGCTGGTTTTGGCGGCTCAGCAAGACCGGCATAAAGAATGCTGCGTGATTGAAACTGCGCAGGCCATGGAAGTAGCCGCTAAAACAAAAGGAGTACGCTTTGAACTGGTGGTTTACCCTGAAGCCAACCATGGGTTCAATCTGAAGACTGGTGCCAGCGGTGAGCCTATGGGTGCAT
>JBBRGP010000085.1:0-9402 GCA_038224105.1 Desulfobulbales bacterium
TGTGTTTCATCAGTAGTCCTCCCCGATCATGTCGTTGATGGAGCCGCCGGCCGGCACCATGGGAAAGACGTTGGCGTCCTTCTTGATCCGGAAGTCCACCACCACCGGGCCTTCCGTGGTGAGGCCGGACCGAAAAAAACAGTTATTTCCTTGGGGTGTTGCGCGGCTTTCATCTGCAATTGGCGGAACAGAGAAGGAGCAGGACAGTGGAATCTCCGCGGCCGGATGGAGCCGGGGCTTTAATCCTGGCGGAGGAGCAACGTCTGGCCTCATTTGTCGGGATGCACTATCCCCAACTCAGGAAGGTCTCGACCAAAGGTGCCAGGATCTATGGCACTACCTATAATGAAGGGATGGAAGCGGGCCGACAGCTCACCCTGAACGAAGGGGTGACCGGCCAGCAGCCGGTCTTTGGCGGCCTGCTGGGCCGGTGAAAGCTGAAAAGCCGCCGGGGAGGAGGGTGAAAATGAAAGACACGCTGTTGTCTCTACCGACACTTCAGGACGACGCGGCCGCGCCGAAGAACGAATGTTGTTCTCCGGGCCCGGCAGCGAAGTTGTAAGAGGGGTGAGATGAATTACAATTTACGATGGACAGCAATGGGTGTTATTCGGGGAGAGACTCTCTCCGGGCTCAGGTAAATGAAGCTGAAGCACGACAGACCGGGAAGGTGCAAAGGAGGCACTGAAATGGGAAAGATCAGGTACGTAACGAAGAAAAAACTGCTCCTCGGAACGCTGCTGCTGGCGTCAATGCTGGCACTGCCGCTGCCGACGATGGCCGAGGTGAGTGTAAACATCGGCATTGGCCTGCCTCCGCTGATCAGGTTTCGGGAACCCCCGAGTTTGGTGGTGCTTCCGGATACCTATGTTTATGTCGCCCCCGATATCGAGGAAGAGATCTTTTTCTTCGATGGCTGGTGGTGGCGTCCATGGGAAGGCCGCTGGTATCGCTCGCGGCACTATAATGCAGGCTGGAGCCATTATAAACAGGTGCCCTCGTTCTATCGCCACGTACCGAGAGACTGGCGGCATTATTACCGGGAAAACCGATGGCGGGGCCATGCCTGGAATGTGGAACGATTACCTCACCACCATGTGCAAGAGAACTGGCGTGACTGGAAACACAACCGGTATTGGGAACGGGAGAGATACTGGGGGATCGAAGATCGGCGCGATCACCGGTCGGAATCGCGACGATCATGGCGCGATGACCGACGCGATGACCGGCGGGATGACCGGCGCCACGGCCGAGATAACCGTGGCGATGATCGGTCAGGACGGTAGACCCGGCCTGAGAGGGATGCGCTAACGGAAGGGGCAATTACCGAAACGATAATTGCCCCTTCCGTCCAGGTCGCCGGTGTTTATCAGTGCTTTTCTCAGCCGGCTTTAATTTCGATCTGCCGTGGTTTAGCCGCTTCCGATTTGGGGAGATGGAGCAACAGGACACCGTCTTTCAACTCAGCGTTGACCCTGGCGACATCGATGGTTTGCGGTACCGAAAAAGTTCTCCGGTATTCGACATCGCCGAATTCCTCCCAGTTGGCCGCCCCGACCGGTGACACCTCCCTGACTCCGGACAACGCCAGCCGCCCGTTATCGATGTTGATGGTGATATCTTTCTTGTCAACCCCCGGCATATCGGCGAACAGCAGGATTTCATCATTGTTTTCAAGGATATCGACGAGGGGTGCCACCGTCGGTATCGGGCGTTTCCGTTCGCTCAATGTTTCTTCCCTGACTTTCAGATCTTGTCTTTCGTTCATAGCATTATCCTCCTCATTTATGGGTTGTCCATTTTTTAGCCGATGACAATCTGTTTTGGTTTTGCCGGCTCCAGTTTGGCGATGGTCAAGGTCAGGATGCCATCCTTTAAAGTGGCTACGACCTGACTGGCATCAACCTCGGACGGCAGGGTAAAGCTTCGGGTAAAAGTCGTTTCCCCCCGCTCGATCCTGTGCGCCGTATAACCTTCCGGACTCTCCGCTTGGCGCCGGCCGCTGATTTCAAGATAGTTGCCCTGGAGTTTGACGCTCAAGTTCTCCCTCGGTATTCCGGGAACCTCGGCACGAATCTCCAACCGGTCGCCGACGTCGTACAGGTTGGTCCGGGGTTCAGCCTCGGCAACACCCCAGTTGGCAATCAACGACCGGGGGCGGTCAACATTCTCGAAAGGGCCGCTCAGCCTTGCGTTCAACAGATCCATAGCCTGAAACATCCGTTCAAAATCTCGCATTCTTGTCCACATAGCATTGCTCCTTGGTTATGGTTTAGTGGGGTCTCCGTTGTCATGCCCCCATTTCTTATGTTACTATAATAATAATTATCTATTTATATGTGTCAATAAACAAATAGTTACTAAAATTAAACATTATGATTTATTACTTACTAATAAATAGTTGATAAAGTAATGTCAAATGACTACTGTCCTTTCAGGAGCAGGAGGTTCAGTATGCAGGGAGAAACGACCTATAAAGATGCAGGAGAGCAGCCGGCAATCAAAATTTCCGAGGAGAGGCTGCGGGGGCGACAGTCGGTTCGCGCCACCTTTCGTCTGTCGGAAGATCTCATCGCCTTGATCGGGATCGTCGCCGGGCAATTTGGCCTGCAACAGAAATCACTCTTTGATCAGTTGGTCGAAGATACTGCCGTCCTCCACAAGGTTGCCGAAAGTGCTGCCGGTTATTCTCCGGACAATAGCCAGCGACGCCCAAAGACCTTCGTGCTCAGCAAGCAATCCCTGCATTCTCTGGAAATGGTTGCGGCCGAACGGCGAATATCCCGTGATGTCCTGGTCGAGGTCTCCATCCGCCGGCTGCTGCCGGTGGTCCTGGCCGAAAGGGAAAAGCACAAGAAACGGCAAACGATTTTGGCGGAAATGGAGAATTTTTTGGGACATGGTCAAGACCTGCTGGCCCAGGCGGAGAGGCTGCTCGGTCGGGAGGATCCGGTATATGAAATGATTGACAGGATGGTCCGATTGGGAAAGGAAAAGGTCGCCAATCTCGCCGACATTGTCGCCAGAGGGAAATTGATGGAGGAGGTTCGGGTCAAGAGATTCTCCAGAGATCCGGGTGACGGGGGTTGAGAATGCAGGGGCACGACTATTATAAGATCCTGGGGGTTGCAAAAAATGCCACCGCCGACGAGATCCAGCGGGCATTTCGGAAATTGGCGCGCAAATACCACCCCGACGTCAATAAGGAAAAGAATGCCGAGGAGAAGTTCAAAGAGCTCAACGAGGCCTGCGAGGTTCTGAAAGATCCCGAGAAACGGAAGCTTTACGATGCCTACGGCCGCAACTGGCAACAGGAGAAAAACCGCCGGCCGGCCGATTCCTGGCGGACCAGGGCGGAAGCGGCCGGAGGCCAAGGGAGGTCACAGTCGTTCCACTTCCGGAATGAGCCCTTTGGCGAGCCTTCCGGCGAGTCCGATGATTTCAGCGAAATTCTGGAAAATATGATTCGCCAGGGCAAAACCGGCCGCAACCGCTACGGGAGCAGCGGCTATGATTCAGCGGGCCGGTCGACGGAAGCGGAGATTACCGTGTCGCTGAGTGAGGTTTTCCATGGCGCGACCAGAACGCTGACCATGCAGTCTTACGAAATCGGCAATGATGGCAGGCTGCAGCCGGTCACCCGGACCTTCCAGGTGAAAATTCCCAAAGGGATTACCGACGGGGCGACGATCAGGCTGGCCGGCCAGGGAGAGCAGGGCCAGGGGTACGGCAGCAGTGCCGGCGATCTCCTGCTGCGCATCCATATTGCCCCCGATCCCCGGTTCAGGGTGGAGGGTTACGATCTTCACACCGTCGTCGCGGTATCCCCCTGGGAAGCGGTGCTCGGGGCGGGAATCCCAGTGCAGACCATGGACGGCACGGTCACCCTGTCGATTCCCAAGGGTTCCCAGAATGGCGGCAAGTTGCGCTTGCGCGGCAAGGGTTTACCGAATCGCAGCGATGGTGCCGGCGACATCATCGTCCAGCTCGAAGTACGCCTGCCGGATCACATGACCGTTGAAGAAGAGCGTCTCTTTGTCGAGATGGCAGAAAAATCGCGGTTCAATCCGCGGGACTGGCATAAGCAGAGGGCCGCAGGCGCGGCCAAGGAGTGATCGGGGCATGGCAATAACTTCCGTTGACAGAAGCGGTCAAGTACGTTAGAAAATTGGGTTTTCAGGAGGACCCATTATATGGAAATTACCATTCCGAACAACGTTCGAAACGCGCACTCACGGCCCTGCGCCGTCGCCGATCCGGGCGTTGGCAAGGAAGTTCTGCCGGCCGGTTTGTACGGCATTACCGCCGAGAAATTCTCGGCCGGGCGGAGCAATATTGAGGTGGTCAGACAGATGATCGCCGGCGGCATCAGGATCATCCAGTACCGGGAAAAACGGGCGGCCAAAAGTTGCCGGGCGATACTCGACGAGTGCCGCCGGATCCGCGAACTCACCCGCGAGGCCGGGGTCACCTTTATCGTCAACGACTTTGTCGAGGTGGCGCTCCTGGTCGATGCCGACGGCGTCCATGTCGGTCAGGACGATCTGCCGGTCGCCGAGGTTCGCCAGTTGCTCGGTCCGGACCGGATCATCGGCCTTTCCACCCATTCGCCGGCGGAGGCGGAGGAGGCGGTGCGGGTTGGAGCCGACTATATCGGAGTCGGCCCGATCTTTGCCACCCGGACCAAGGACGATGTCGGCGAGCCCCTGGGATTCTCCTATCTCGAGTGGGTCAGAGACCACATCTCCCTGCCCTATGTGGCCATCGGCGGAATAGGGCTCGGCAATATCGGCGAGATCGCCAGGCGGGGTACCACCTCCATCTGCCTGGTCAGCGAAATCGTCGGCGCCCCCGACATTGCCGGCCGGGTGCGGCAACTTCGAGCGGTTCTTAGCTCATCTCCGGTCCGGTGAACGGGGTTATTTCCTACCGCCATGGAGTGATCTGTATTTTGGTGTTTTGGGCATGTCTGCAAAGTGGGTGGTTATTTGGTGAATTATCAATGCTGACCTCCGGTGGGGGCCGGCACCTTGTTATATACGTTTGTATTTCATCTTGAGCGACGACTTAAATAACCGCCCTGTTCTCCATAAATTAGGTGAGTCTGACGAATGTTCGAAGATACCTAGGGCGAGCATTTGATCGAGGCATCGGCGAGCAATTCCTCGATCAAGTCCGGCACTCGTCTCCAGGTGTTTTTCCATATCCTCAACAGCGAACGGGGTTCCTCGGCCAGTAAATGCTCTTATCCAGTCATCAAGCTTTGCCCTGTTGGCCTCTTGACTACCCAGCTTGAAATCAAGCAAATGCTGAAGTTCTTGTCGGATTTGTTCCATATAATCTGCGGACGCCTTCTCATGAGCTTTGATAATCATCTGCTGATCCAGGCGCTCTTCGAACAATGAAGATACACCTTTTTGTTCGCCACTCTCATTCAAAGCATGCAAAAAACTGTCGACCACACGTGGATAATATGAAGCGCCCTGGCTTGAACTGTCGGCAAAATGCAAGCGAAGAAATGTCGATGTCAGAATGTTGAACCGTTTGAGTTTGCTTGGAAAGATTTGCAGGATTATCCGCTCGCCGTTTTGGTCCGTCACATCACCGGCACGAATTGTGGCCATCATGCCTTCAATTTCGGCGATGATTTCGGGAAATGATTGTCGGAAAAATCCGAGCTGCGGTAAACGCGACAGCAGGAAATTGAGGATTTTTTGATAATCCCAGAAGAGATCAATCGTTCGTCCAACCACCTGCTGTTCCAAGTTCTGGACGCTGCGACTCGCCAGATCGGTACGGAGGAAAAGTTTTATTTCAACCTTATTGACAAATCGATCATCAGCTTGAAGCGCGAGCAAAAATAAAAAGAGGCTTTCAACAAACCGATACACCTCGTCCACTGCGAAGGCGGTTTCAATGCCATCGAGCAAGAAAATCCGCCTGCTCTTTTCCGGTAATGCCTCCATCACCTTCTGTTTAAGAATGGTAGTGTCGAACAGTGCCGCAAGAATTGCCGCAAGGCGGGTTCGAAGGGCAGTGCGCTCGGTGTCGGGCCCCTGCAGGGCTGCAAGAAGAATCGCCCACCACAATCCCTCGGGTTCATCTTTAAAACGATCCCGACACTGGGAGAATTCAACCTCCGCAGTTGTGATACCTCCAGTTGTATTGCTGCTCGCATCGACGAGCAGGGATTCACCTAATTGCTCAAGAGCGAGCTGTTTGGCGAGTCTGGTTTTCCCCGTCCCTTTTCGGCCAAAAATGTAGCGAATCGTATTGTTGGATTGGCGCAGTTTAGTAAGAGCATCGGTCTGGATGAGATCGCCCTGATCAAGGGAACCGATGCTGCTAAGCTTCCTCTTTGTCGGCAAAGAGATTTCGAGCAACCTGGTTAATTCGTTCAGCGCTGCTTTTGTTCCCGAGCCGAGATCATGATGATCGGGTAAGGTTGTTGTACGAAAAGCCTGGTCATAGGGCCAGAGGAGCCAGCGATCTTCAACGCTCGATGGGTCGGCGTTGAGGTCTTCCTCAACATCGGGCTGGATTGATCGAGCAATGGTATCGCCTACCAGGCGGAGCAGATCGTTTCGCTGACGTACGGTACGCCGACGAAAACCATCGTCTGTTTCCTCGTCTGGCTTGAATGTGACAATCAGTCCAGGATTGTCGGGGTTTGCCTCCAAAACTTCGCGGAGGACCTCTTCCGCGCCTCGCCATTGCTCATCCAATTTGGTGAAAACGGCTGCCGGCCCGAAGAGCGATTTCATCCAAGTCAATGTGGTCACAGCCATCCCTGAACGATGATCAACCAGAATCACATCAAAACGCTGTTCGATGGCCCAGTTCCTGATCCGCTCGATACCCTCCGCCAGAATTCCGGGCACCAGGCTGGTTTGCAGGGCAAAGGCCGCGAAATCAATGTAGTAGGAGGGGTCGCGAGGCCTGCAGGCGATCAGCCGGACCTCTCCGCCATCCTGACCTTGCAAAGCAGGCACAGCAAATATTTCCGGGGTTTTCCGGACAATGCCAAGAAGTGTCGAGCCTAGGCCATTCGGTGTCACACCAAACAGGACATCCAGGGAAGGAGCCTCGATGTCAGCATCAAGCACGAGAACCTTCGCACCCTCCTGCGCCAGTTTCTGGGCCAAACAGGCGAGCACGGTCGAACGGCCCTGCCCACCCTTGTAGCCAAAGAAATGGGCTACCCGCAAAGTGGAGGACCGTGCAGAGACGGCCATAGCCACGACTGGTTTTTCCAGAAAGGCCCCCAACCAGTGTTGGCCGCGATTCTCAAGAGGCTGCTGTTCGGCCTCCTTCGGTGTCATCCACTGCAAGGTGAACAAACAGTCAGCAGCCGTCTTGCGAACGTCCGCCAGGGACAGTTTCATTTTTTCGCAGGCAATGAATTCCCGCTCATCTTCCTCCCTTTCCATGAAATCGAGGGATATGCAGCGGATGTAGGCATAAGGAAAACGAAAGGCATGATGGATCTCGCCAACGGATTTCAATTTTTCAAGTAGCTGCTTACCTGTCATATAGCCACTCCTTTGGCACGAAGTTGAGTTATGATTTCTTCGACAACCTGAACGAGTTTCAGAAGATGTGCGTCACTCGTACCTCCCGTATGGTCGTTTTGATGTTGAGTATAGCGCAATTCCGGATATTTTTCTGGTCGAACCATTGCCGGCTTGCCCGAAGTAGTCGTACATGGGACAGCGGAAAGCTCCGTCCGGAGTAAGGCGCCAAGGGACGTAAGACCGGGGTCATTGAGATCATCAAGCAGTTTGATTACATCATGTCCCTTCGGCCATATGGTCGAATGATCCTTGAGGGCAAGCTCTGTCGCTACAAGTTGACCGTAGGCAGCCATAAGCGGTTCACCGGAGTTTTTGGCGGAAAGAAAGGCTTTCCGGTTCATCGTGTGAGGCATCTCATTTTCTCCGATTGGTTTGAGAAAAATATCATATAATTTCGCGCATAGACATTCAATTCGACCAGACCTGGATGCCTTGCTGTCATGACGAAAGTATTTTGAACGTGTTATGGTCCAATTTAAAAAATGCTTCCTTGGCTTTCATTATTCTTTGTCTTTCGACCACTTTTGATTGTTGTGATGCCAAACTGCCACCGGATACCATGGTTGTCGAGGTGCCGATTTTGCTTACCTTGTTGACACATCGCGCCCGAATGCGACGAATGAGCATGGCCACATCGGCCCCTTGGCTTCCCCGGTAGGTAGGAGTTCATCAAAGACCAAAAATCGGAGATTGTCATAGATAGCTTGACGAATCGTTCTTTCCCGCATCTTGGTAAGTTAAGAAGCAACTCCAGCATCATATAGTTCGTAAGGAGTATATGGGGCGGGTGTTCGCGCATCTCCTGACGCTTATCTTCTTTTTCCTGCCCTGTGAACTTGCCAAAGGTGGTCGGAAATATTTCTCCGGTGGCCTTCTCGTAGTTATCACGATAGCGTGTGAACTCCTCAAACTGAGCATTGATGAGGGCATTCATGGGATAAACAACAACGCCCACCACTCCTGGTGAATTGGGGTAGTTGAGCAAATATTGGAAGATGGAACCAATGTAGGTCAGCGATTTACCAGACCCTGTGCCTGAGGTGACGATGAAGTCCTGGTCATCTCGTCCTAGTCGTATAGCTTCAGCTTGATGATGATAGAGTGAATACCCTTTGAAGATATCAGCAAGTGCAGGATGGAGATTGCTGGTGGATATGAGTTCTTCTATGCTTCCCGCTATTGCAAAAGATGGGTTGAATTGCAGCAGTGGTTCCGGCCAAAGCTTCCCCTGCTTTAGTTCAGTTTCAACTAAGGACAGTATTTGGGGATCGGCAATTCGGAGGAAGCTGCGAATGTAGGTCGCATAGTCTTGGATGATCTGTGCATGTGTTTGGAAAATATTCATTTTTTGCCCATTGTTGCAGTTGACACAGCATCACGACGGTTAATACCTGGAGGTTTTTGTTAACCATGACAAGGTCGTTGGAAACCATGTGATTATTTGATTATCCGCTTAAATACATGGTGATAATTCGGATAATCTTAATTGTCGTTGAAAGGCTTGGGCTGGTAATTTCTCCGTTGATCGCCTGCTAAGCAGTATGCATTCGTTGATTTCGTTCGAAGAACAAAGCGCTTCCCTCGCAAAGATATAGGGTATTTGCGCTTAAATAACAATGGCTCTGTATAACCGTTGTTGGCCGAATGGATGGGTTTGAATTAAGGCAAGCTGGGATGCTGATCCGTTGACACGAACCTACGCGCCTTCTTGCCAAACTGCCACTGGCGAGTTGATATAAGTGACTTCAGAAGAGATAGAGGCTACCCCTGCCCTTTACCCAAAACCAGATGGAGATAAAATTCCCTCATCGCGCAGAGAATAGCCTTC
>JBBRGP010000086.1:0-9295 GCA_038224105.1 Desulfobulbales bacterium
ACTTTTTTTTACATTTTAACGATCAAGCACGGCAACGCCGGGCAGCACCTTGCCTTCCATAAGTTCAAGGAAGGCGCCGCCGCCGGTCGACATGTAGGAGATGTTTTTTTCTTCGCCGGATTTTTTCACTGCCGCATTCGAATCGCCGCCTCCGACGATCGACAGCGCATGCGACGCCGCCATGGTCCGGCATAGCGCCATGGTCCCCCGGGCAAAGGCATCCATTTCAAATGCTCCCACCGGACCATTCCAGATTATCGTCCGGGCGTCCTGCAGGGCCTCCTGGAACAGGATCGTCGAGGCCGGCCCGATATCGAGAGCCATCCAGCCAGCCGGGATGTCACGAAAAGTGACATTTTTGGTCACCGCATCGGCGGCGAACCGGTCAGCGACGACAAAATCGACAGGGAGGTAGAGTTTCACGCCTTTCGCGTCGGCGTCATCGATAAATTTCTTGGCGGTATCCAGGAGATCGTCTTCCACCTTGGAGGCCCCGACATCAACGCCCATGCTTTTCAGGAAGGTATTGGCCATCGCCCCGCCGATGATCATGCCATCGACCTTGGCCAACATATTTTCCAGTGCTCCGAGCTTGGAGGAGACCTTGGCGCCGCCTATAACCGCCACTAGCGGTCTAACCGGATCGGCCATGGCTTTTTGGAAATACTCCATTTCGGTCTGCAGCAAAAAGCCCGCGCCTTTTTCCGCCACCCGTTCCGCTACCCCGACCACGGAGGCGTGGGCCCGGTGGGAGGCGGCGAAGGCGTCATTGATATAGATATCGGCAAGCCTCGCCAATTGTTCGGAAAAAAGCGGGTCGTTGGCAGTCTCTTCGGGGTGAAACCGCAGGTTTTCCAGAAGGACGATCTCGCCCGCCGCCATTTTTTCAACGAGTTTCTCGACTTCCGGACCGACACAGTCCGGCGCCATGGTCACCTTTACGCCGAGCAGTGCGGCAAGATGGCTGGCCACCGGTGCCAGACTGAGTTCGGCAACCCGCTTGCCTTTCGGTCGGCCCAGATGCGAGCAAAGGATGAGCTTGCCCTGTTCCTTGAGAATGTGCCGGATGGTCGGCAATACCATCCGAATTCGAATATCATCGGTGATCCGGCCCTGATCGTCCATAGGTACATTGAAGTCGGCCCGAAGCAGCACCCTTTTGCCCGATACAGCAAAGTCGCGAATAGATTTCATATCACTCCCTCGATCTGGTTTTTTTTACTTGTTGGCAGGGATTAAAGGTCAATCGATATCCCTTTGCAAAATCAAGGCGTCGTCCGGCGGGTCAGAATAATAATTCGACCGCGTCCCCACCTGACAAAAACCATGCCGCTTATAAAAACTTCGCGCTTCCGTATTTCTGGCGCGGACTTCCAGAAAAAGGGTGGAATAGCCTTGTCCCTGCAAGTCGTTGAGAAGGTGCGCCAGGAGAAGGCTGCCGATGCCCTTTTTTCGCTGTTTTTCGGAAACCGCGATCTTCAGCAACTCCGCTTCTGGCCAGATGCCGCGGCAGCAACACCAGCCGATTATCCCCAGAGCAGATGCCTCGGCGACCAGGCGGCCTCCCTGCCCTGCCTCCAACTCCCGGCGGAGCGAAAGCTGCGACCACGGCGACTGGCTTTCCCCCTCGATCCTGGCGACCGCGGCAAGATCTTCCGGCCGCAGCGCCCGTACGATGGTCAAAATTCTCTACAGCATGCCCTCGCTGACGTGTACGGTCAGATCGCCGAGCATGTTGGTGTAGCTGCCCAGTTCGTTGTCATACCAGCCGTAAACCACGGCCTGGGTGACCGGCACATTGACAATCGGATCGGCGCCGGGCTTCAGACTGTCGGCTTTGACCTTGGCCAGATTGACCTGAATATTGGCTGTCCTGGTATGGGTCTCCGAGCCTTCGATCACCGCCGCTGCCGCCGGCATACCGATGATGTCCGAAGAGACATTCTGCTCCTCGGAGAACTGCAGATACGAGTTGATCACCGCGTACTCTTTGTAGATCGAGTTTATGGCATCCCTTTTGATCGGACGTTCCGCATCGTCCTGGAGGTTGACGACGAGGATGATGAGCGAACCAGTGGTCGTCGGGATACGCACCGATTCGGCCATGAAGCCGATGGAGGCCATTTCCGGGATAACCAGCGACAGTGCCTTGGCCGCACCGGTCGTGGTGAGAATGATATTGTTCTGGATCGAGCGATTCTTCCTGAGATCGGTCGCACCGGTCTTCGGCAGCCGGTCGAGCACCTGCTGACTGCCGGTCGCGGCATGGACGGTGACCATCGAGGCGCTGAGGATTTTATCGGCGCCGACCTTTTCCAACAGCGGTTTGATCATATACGACAGGCAGGTGGTCGTGCACGAGGCGGCGGAAATCACTGAGTGCCTGCCGGCATCGTACATCTCGTCGTTGATGCCCATGACGGTGGTGATGGCATCGACCGGCATATCTAATCCTTTTGATTTGATCTTGAACGGCGCCGACAGGATGACCTTATCCGCCCCGGCCTGCATATGCCCCCGCAAAGCCCCTTTCTCGGCATCTGGATCGGTGGTCGGATCGGTGAAGACGCCGGTGGTGTCGATAACCAATTTCACCCCATTTTCCTGCCAGGTTATATCCTTGGGGTTCCGGGACGAACGGAGAATGGTGACCGGAACACCGTCAATCAGCATGGTGCCCTTCTCCTCATTGAGCTGTTCGATTACCCGCGGGCATTTATGGCCGTACAAATAGGCGCCCAAACGGCCGTAGGTTGAGTCCTTTTCAAGCATTGCCGCGAGATCGGTGAGATTGCGTCCAACTTCCCGGCCGATATTGATAACAATTCCTGAAAAATGCTTTCGCGACACATGGTGCCAGAGAGAAAGCTTTCCTATCCTTCCCAAACCGTTTATGCCCAATTTCATAGCAATGGTTCTCCTTTTTTATTAGTGCCTTACAGATTATTTTCGTTTATAAGCAACAAGATAATAATCCGCGAAAGGCCCTTATGCCCCCTTGTGGGGTGTTAGAATGGAATGTTTTACGCGTCCCCGCCGCCGTACCTGGTCCCGGGAGGATTCGATCTTCCTTATTCTACCGGCAAATTTTTTTCATACTTCATACATTTATGTATCACTAACTGCGCCCGGACGCAACCCAAAGATGCCCTAAAAGGTCCTCGCTATAATGCAATTTCCCTCCCCACTCACCGCCGGTACGCTCCTCAAGAGGTACAAGCGCTTTCTCGCCGATGTCAGGCTGGCGGACGGCAATATCATAACCGCCCACTGCCCCAACACCGGCACCATGCTCACCTGTTCGACGCCGGGCAATCCGGTCCGCCTGTCCCGATCGGACAACCCGAAGAGAAAATATCCCTATACCCTGGAGATGATTCAGGTCGGCGCGACCTGGGTGGGAGTGAATACGGCACGTACCAACGGCCTGGTGGCGGAGGCGATAAAAAACGGCCAGATTGCCGAGTTCGGGAGAGTGGACGGCATAAAGGCCGAGATCAGTCTTTCCCGCCACACCCGGCTCGACCTGCAGATCATCCAGGGTGATAGCAGCACCTACCTGGAAGTGAAGAACTGTTCTCTCGCCATCGACGGCTGCGCGATGTTTCCCGACGCAGTCACCGCCCGGGGTACCAAACACCTCCACGAACTGATTCGCCTTGCGGAAGAAGGCCGGCGCGCTGCGATTTTTTTCCTGATTCAGCGTATGGATGCGGAACGGTTCGCTCCGGCCGTAAAAATTGACCCAGCCTATAGCCTGGCCCTCCGGCAAGCGCTCGCCGCCGGCGTCGGTGTCCTTGTTTATCAGGCAAGAGTCAGTCCGGACGGGATAGAGGTCGTTCGGCCGCTTCCTCTTTGTATGGAGAATATCGATTAGATATCGCAGTGGCTAAGTCGACCGGCGAGGAAGGTATATATCGCTTTGCCCTGAAGATTCCATCCGTCAAAAGGACTATTTTTACCCTTTGAAAAACCCTTTTCCGCGGAAAAGATATATCGTTTTTCCGGATCGATCACCGTCACATCGGCGATCGCCCCATTGTCCAGGGAACCGCCCGCCACACCAAGGACCCGGGCCGGCGTCAGGCTCATCAGTTCGACGAGACGGCCGGGGCCGATGAGTCCTTCGCGGACCAGGGCGAGACTGAGGGATAAGGAGGTCTCCAGGCCGACGATACCGTTGGCCGCCTGGTTGAATTCAACCTCTTTCTGCAGCACCGAATGGGGGGCATGATCGGTGGCGATGGCGTCGAGGGTTCCATCCCGCAAGGCCGCCCGGATGGCCTGCCGGTCCTGTTCCGTCCTGAGCGGCGGATTCATCTTGGCATGGGTATTATAGCCCAGGACGGCCTGCTCGGTGAGGGTGAAATAGTGGGGTGCCGTTTCCGCCGTGACCTTTACCCCCCTGGCCTTGGCACTGCTGATCAGGACGAGCGATTGGGCAGTGCTGACATGGGAGATATGCACCCGGCCGCCAGTCAATTCAGCAAGGGCGATCTCTCGATAGACCATGATGCTTTCCGCCGCCGCCGGAACTCCCCTCAGCCCCAGCCGGGTGGAGATCTCCCCCTCGTTCATGCATCCGCCCCTGCTCAAGGCGAGTTCTTCGGCATGGGACATGACCAACAGGCCGTGGGAGGAGGCATACTCCATGGCTCGCCGCATCAGCCGGCTGTCGACCACCGGCCGGCCATCGTCGGTGACGGCAACCGCGCCGGCGAGCTTCATCTCTCCGTATTCGGCGAGCTTCTCGCCCTTACTTCCCTGACTGATTGCTCCAACCGGATAGACCCGGGCAGCGCAGGTCGCCGCCTTTTCCACAATATATCTGGTGACCGCGCTGTTATCGTTGACCGGATTGGTGTTGGGCATGCAGGCTACGGCTGTGAAACCACCGGCGGCAGCGGCGCGACAGCCGGTTTCAATGGTCTCTTTATATTCCTCGCCCGGTTCACGCAGATGGACGTGCATATCGATCAGTCCCGGGACCACCCAGCAGCCGCGGATGTCGAAGATTTCGGCATCCTTTTCGGCCACCGCATCGGGAGAAACAACGCGCCCATCGATAATCCCCAGATCGGCGATCTCATCTCTTTGCTGGGCCGGATCGATTACCCGGCCATTTTTCAAAAGTATTATGCTCTTCATCGGCTCTCACTTTGCACGTCACTGCCTTTATTCCCGCCCAGGACCAGATAGAGCAGGGCCATCCGGACCGCCACCCCGTTGGTAACCTGGTCGAGGATGACCGATCTCCGCCCGTCCGCGACATCGGGACTCAGCTCCACCCCCCGGTTAACGGGCCCCGGGTGCATGACGATGACATCCTCCTTGGCGAGGTCGAGAAGATTGTTGCTGATCCCGAAAAACCGTGAATATTCGCGCAAGCTGGGAATCAAGGAATCGTTTTGCCTTTCCAACTGTATACGCAGGGCCATGACCACGTCGGCACCTCTTACCGCATCTTCAACGGAACGGCAGACGGTTACCCCGAGCCGGTCGACGGCAGCGGGGATAAAGGTCTGCGGTCCGGCAAGATAGACATCTGCTCCCATCCTGGTGAAGCCGATAATATCGGACAAAGCCACCCGGCTGTGGGCAATATCGCCGATGATCGCCAGTTTCAGCCCCTCCAGCCGTCCTTTGCGGTCGAAAACCGTCATCATGTCGAGAAGCCCCTGGCTGGGGTGTTCATGGGCTCCATCCCCGGCATTGATGACCGAAGCATCGATATGCTTGGCCAGCAGCTGCGGGGCACCGGAACTGGCGTGGCGGACAATGATGACATCCGGATTCATGGCCTGGATGTTTCTGGCGGTGTCGACCAGGGTCTCGCCTTTGGTTGCCGAACTGGTCGAGGCGGAAATATTGAAGGTATCGGCACTCATCCGTTTCGCGGCGATCTCGAAAGAAAGCCGGGTCCGGGTGGAGGGCTCGAAAAAGAGATTGACGATGGTCTTGCCGCGCAGGGTCGGAACCTTTTTGATCGGCCGACTCGATATCTCGCGAAAAGACCGGGCAGTCGCGAGAATATGCGAGATATCCGCCACCGACAACTGTTCGATGCCGAAGATATGCTTGTGCTGAAATTGATACTCGGGCTGTGTTTTTTCCGCCATAGTCACTGTCAATCGATGAGATTTACCAACCGTCCCCACCTGATTGAAGCAATTCGCTCAAAAGACAGGAGAGGCTTTTCAATATCCCATGACCAGTAGAGAATAAATGCTTTGCCAAGAATATCCTTCTGGTCGACAAAGCCCCAGAAGCGACTGTCATAACTGTTATCGCGGTTGTCGCCCATCACGAAGACCCGCCCCTCCGGCACCTGGACCGGGCCGAAATTATCCCTCGGGCTGGTCCCGGCGCTGAGGATGGATGGTGAACTAATATGGGCATGGGGGTCGTCCACCGGCTCACCGTTGATATAGACCTTCTTGGTTCGCACCTCCACGGTATCCCCGGGTGTTCCAATAACCCGTTTAATGTAATCGATGGATCTGTCCTTCGGGAAGCGAAAGACGACGACATCGCCGCGCCCCGGTTTTTTGTACGGGACCAGCATTTTCCCGGTAAAGGGAATCCTTACCCCATAAATGAACTTATTTACCAAGAGATGGTCGCCGATCAGCAAGGTCGGCAGCATCGATCCCGAAGGAATCTTAAACGCCTGGATTACAAATGTCCTGATAAATAGCGCCAGGATAATCGCAACGCATATAGCTTCAAAATATTCCCTGAAAACACCCTTTTTCCTTCCCTCTCTGGACAAACCCCACCTCATTTTCATAAGTTTTCAATGGTCAAAAATCACCTCGCCAAAACTACTTGAAATGGATGCCAATTACAAGCACGTTCCTTTTCGACGAGCGAAAAACCACCCCCGGTCAAAATTTTGTCAACACTCCACAATATAAAGAGATTCGCCAGACTACGGGTTCTATATGTTGTGGACCCGAGCCCTTTTTTCCAGTCTTAATAGGGATTTTAACGTCTTGTAAAATAAGCAATTTTGCCATCATATCCCTGTTGTTTTTCTTGACAAAAAATTTATTATGTGCCCTAATTACGATATGTGCATGAAAAATCAGATGTTTTGGTATTTAACCAGCTTGAGTGGACACCTCCTCGATCAATCTCTTAGGTCTTTTCCGTCATGAATTTGCCGTTTGGATCTCAAAAAGACTTGGTAGTAGGCCTTGATATTGGCTCGCACGCCGTCAAGGTGTGTCAGTTGAAACGAGCAGCAAATGGCTATGCTATCGTGACCCTTGGCAGTACCGTTCTCCCGGAAGGCTCAGTGGATGACGGAACCCTCAATGATTCCGAGGTAGTTGGCAAGGCAATCGCCAAATTATTCAGTAACCTGAAAATCAAAAACAAGACGGTTGGATTTTCCATTTCCGGCTATTCGGTGATCGTTAAAAAAGTCAATCTGGCGGTCATGGCGGATGCCCAGTTGGAAGAGCATATCATGTCCGAGGCGGAACAGTACATCCCCTTCGATATCGAAGATGTGTACCTTGATTTTCAGGATTTGAAAACCAACACCAGGGATTCCGATCGAACCGATGTCATGCTCGTTGCCGCCAAAAAAGAAATAGTCGACGATTATCTCGAAATGCTGCGGAGCATTAATCTCAATCCGGTGATTGTCGATGTCGACGGGTTTGCCCTGGAAAACAGCTACGAACATAATTACGGAAAGAATGAAAACGTTGCCCTGGTCGATATCGGGGCAACGAAAATGAACATCAACATCCTGTCTCAGGGTATTTCCGTGGTCGCTCGGGACATTATCGTCGGCAGCCGGCAGCTTACCGAACAAATCATGAATGTTTTCGATATCGAATTTGATGAAGCCGAGGCCATCAAGCTTGGCTTCTTACCGGCCGACGACAAAAAACAAGAGATCGAAAAGATATTTTCAACGATCTGCACCCAATGGGTCCTGGAAATCAAAAAGGCCATTGATCTCTACAACTCGAACCACCCCGAACAACCGCTCAAAAAACTGATTTTAAGCGGTGGTGGCGCCAAGGTCGCGGGGCTGATCGATTTTCTCGTTCAGGAGACGGAAATGGCGGTAGAGCTTTTTAATCCCTTTGCGAATATGATGTCGAACCGTAAAAAAATCGATCCTGACTACCTCCTCAGCATCGGCCCGGAAATGGCCATCGCCACAGGAATAGCGCTCAGACCGTCTGCTATATAATTTAGACAATTGTCAAGGATTCCTTATGCTGAAAATCAACCTGTTGCCGGTCAGGCAGCTGAAAAAACGAGCAAAAGCCAAGAAGCAGCTTTTCGGCATGGTGTTTCTCCTGCTTTTCGTTCTTGCCCTTTTAGCGACAGCCGGCGTTCTGCAGGCGCAGAAGATAACCAGCCTCCAAACCGAGATCAGTGCGCTCAGCCAGAAGAAGGAATCGCATACGCCGACGCTTAATAAAATCGCCCAATTGAAAAAGGACCGGGAAGAACTTGCCAGAAAAACGGATATTATCAATAAGCTGAAAACCGACTCTTCGCTGACGGTTCGGGTCCTGGATGAGGTAGCCGCGAGAATCGATAACCAGAGGATGTGGCTGGAGGCGCTGCAGCAGCAGAATACCACCCTCACATTATCCGGAGTAGCCCTCGACAACCAGACTATCGCCCAGTTCATGGACAAACTGAAAGAATCACCATTTGTCCAGGATGTGACTCTCACCAATTCTCTGCAGAAAGTGGTGTCGGGAAGAAACCTTAAAAGTTTCGAACTCAACTGTACTGTTTCATCGCCGGATTTGAAAAAATCAGAAGGCACTGTCGCGAAATAACGTTTTTCAATACTTCCGAATATGACAGCATGAAAAAGAGCAACGCAGCATTCACAACTTTTATCGACGAGAAATATATCCCTCTCGCGCCAAGGATAAAGCTCGGCATTGCGGTTGTGACTGCCCTGATTCCTCTGGTAATTTTCTATTTCGCCTATTACCAGCCGAAAAGCACGATGATTCAATCTCTTGAGAGCCAGAAAACGACCATTACTCAAGAATTACGGGATGTTGAAGCGAAGGCCGCGGACCTTGCCAAATTTGAGGAAGAACTGGAAAAAGCCAAGAATGTCTTCAGCGAAACCGCGGCGCTTCTTCCCAAGGACAAGGAAATCCCTAAACTTCTTACAGATATTTCGGCGCTCGGGAGAAATGCGGGACTCGATTTTTTGACCTTTAAACCGCTCGCCGACATTCCCAAGGATTTCTATGCGGAAATTCCGATCACCATCAATGTTCGGGGACCATATCACAAT
>JBBRGP010000087.1:0-9239 GCA_038224105.1 Desulfobulbales bacterium
TCAGGGTTTTGCTTTCACCGGCTTTAAGGAAAACTTTCTGAAATCCTTTCAGCTCTTTTACCGGGCGAACCGACGACGGTGGCCCCATATTCGATGGCGGTGAAAACAAGCCGGGCGATGAGGCCGATCAACAGGCCGAGCAGCAACTCGGAAAGAATCAGCAGCATAAAGGGCAGCGGCGCGAAATTGACCGGCGGGACGGACTTGGCCATAACCGGGAAAAGCATCAGGGAAATTGTAACAGCCAGGGCGGTCTTTACCCGGGCGGGGGTCTGGGCGGCGAAGAGAACCGGGATGGCGCCGATAAATCCGGAGACTCTGCTGGTCACGACCAGGAAGGTTTGAAACTGCTCTACGGCGAGAAGCGGGATTTCCACGGTTCGTTATCAGAGGGTGGCCATGGTTTCAAAGAGACCGATGGTGAAAGTGGTGAGTAGCTTTATCAGCCAGGGCCCGAAAAACAGTATGGTGATGAAGACGGCAATGATCTTGGGGACGAAGGAGAGGGTCTGTTCATTGATCTGGGTCGCCGCCTGAAAAATCGAAACCACCAGGCCAACGACCAGACCAATGATCAGCATCGGCGCCGACCCGAGCAAAATGGTCTGAATAGCCTTGCGACAGACATCGACGGCGATTTCCGGGGTCATGGGGTCTCTCCTCCTGGCGCTCTACTGGAAACTTTTGATCAGTGAGCCGACAACCAGGCTCCAGCCGTCGACGAGGACAAAGAGCAATAACTTGAAGGGCATGGAGATGATGACCGGCGGCAGCATCATCATCCCCATCGACATCAGTACCGACGCCACGATCATATCAATGACCAGGAAGGGGATAAAAATCATGAAACCCATCTGGAAGGCCCGTTTCAGCTCCGACAACATAAAGGCCGGGATGAGGGTGATCGTCGGGATATCGTCCTCGACCCCTGGTTCCTTATCCATGGTGATCTCGGTGAGCAGGGCCAACTCCTCCTCGCGCACCTGACTGAACATGAACTCCCTGAGGGGTCCGACCGCCCTGGCCAGGGCGTCGGTCTGATTGATCTGCTCGTTGATATACGGTTGCAGGGCTTCCTCATTGATCTTGACAAGGGTCGGGGACATGATGAAGAACGAGAGAAACAGCGACAGGCCGAGGATCACCTGGGTGGGCGGCATGTTCTGGGTCCCCATCGCCTGGCGGACAAAGCCGAGGACGATGACGATTCTCGTAAAACAGGTGGTCATCAGCAGGATTGCCGGGGCCACCGACAGGACGGTCAAGACCAGCAGCACCTGCAGGGCCGTCGAGATCTGCGCCGGATTCTGCGCGTCTTCGACGCCAAAGGTGATGGTCGGAAGGCCGATCGCCGATACCTGGTCGGGTAATAAAACGAGACCGAGAGCAATACCGGCTATGGCGGTAAAGGTGCAGGCGGATGAGAAGTGGAGTTTCATGGCTGGCGGTCCGTTTCCGAAGCGCGGAGAGTTTCCGCGAATGTCATGTCAGTTTTGTCCGGAAGGGTGGCGAGATGGGTAATCCGGTCGCCGCTCAGGCCGATCAGATATTCATGGCCTTTGACCGAGACCAGGCACAGGGCTTTTCTTCCCATCAACGGTTTGATTTCAAGAACTTTGATATTTTTTTCCGGGGTGGTGGCAAGCAGGGAAAACCGTTTTTTAAGGAGAGCGTAGAGTAAAAAAATAACCCCCAGCACCACCAGAAGTCCCCATATCATTTTGAAATAACTGTCCAATTCTACCAGCGGCGGAGAGGCTGCGTATGCCGCCCGCGGGCTTTGCCAGAGGCCCGCGACAATAACCGGCATGAGCATCGATGGGCAGGGCGCGACGGTTGCCATTGCTCAGTTCCCCTAGCCGAGGTTTTCTATGCGGTCGGAGGCGCTCACCACATCGGTAAGGCGGATGCCGAATTTATCGCCGACCATTACCGCCTCCCCCCTGGCGATCAACCGTGAATTCACGTACAGATCAAGGGGCTCTCCGGCCAGTTTGTCGAGTTCGATAACGTATCCCTCGCTCATCTTGAGCAGGTCTCTCAGGAGGATCTTGCTTCTGCCGACCTCCACCGATATCTGCAAAGGAATATCATAGAGAAAATCCAGACCTCGATCGGATTTCAGGGTGGCGGGTTTTGCTGTTTTCAAGCCGCCTGTCGGAACATTTTGCAGGAGTTCCTGGATTTCTTCCGGGGCTGGGCGGGTATTGTTGGGGGGTGTCGCCATATCGGTATTCCTCTGTTATTGATAAACGCTGGTGAGATTAATGGCCTTTTTGCCATTATGTGTTCCGGGGATTGCCAGAAATTTGAGCTTGTCCTCGACCAGAACCTTCAGTGGCGCATTGGGGTTATAGTCGAGATCGAGGATGTCGCCTGCCTGCAGATGGAGAATCTGATTAATCGAAAGCGTTACCACACCGGACTGGGCGACGACCGTCGCCGGCACCTCCTGGATCTCCTGTTCCAGGACATCTTGCCAGGTGCTTTTGGTGATCGTCGGAATGTTCAGCAATTCCTTGAGGGATTCCCGGAGCGGCTCGAGGGTGGCAAAGGGGAAAATCAGGTGGATTTCTCCGGACTGCTCGCCGACTTTAACCATAAAGGTGCCGACGATGACCTCGGCATCCGGTTCGACGAGCGATACCAGACGAGCGTTGTTTTCCAGCTTGATCAGGGCGGTATGCATTTCCATTAACTGGGAAAACGCCTTGTTGAGATCGTTGCAGGCATCGGCGAGGATGGTTCTCAGAATGTTCAGTTCGATGGTGGTAAGCCGGCGGTCAAGGTGCAGGGACTCAAGCTCTGAGGAGGCGCCGAGCATGATTTCCAGCATCGAAAACGACAGCACCGGATCGAAGATGATCATCGCTCCGTATTGCAGGGGGTTCATGTCGAGGATCCCGATCGCCCCGGGATTGGTTTTGTCGGCCATGAATTTCTGGAATTCGAAGCTCTCCAAGGCGGTCCTGGTTATGGTAAAGTTCCGCTGGAGCTCATTGCTGATCGATGTCGCATAGGAGCGGCAAAAGATATCGAGAATGATATCAAAATTGGGGATTCGGAATTGTTCACTGTCGGGCCGGGTCAGCTGGAAGAGGTTGGCCGGAGCGCACGCCAGGAAGCTCTGGTGCTTCTTTTCCTCTTCATCCAAGGGGACTTTACCATTGAGAATGCCCCTCAGGAGCTCGGCGATTTCCGTTTTACTGAGAATCAGTTCCATGCGCGTTCCGCTTTCCTATTGTACCACGAAATTGGTGAAATAGACGGCCTTCACCTTGCCGGCTTTAAGAAACGAATTGATTTTGCTGCTAATTTCTGCCTTGAGTTGTTTTTTCCCTTGCAGGTCCTGCAGCTCTTCGAAGGTTTTGTTGCCGATCAGCAGGAGGATGGCGTCACGCATCTGCGGCATTCTCTTCTCGGCTTCACCTTTGCCTTCCTCACTGCTCAGTTCGATGGTCAGTGACGCCTTGACATAGTGGGCGGTGTCGCCGCTGATGATATTGACGATGAACTCTTCAATATTTACCATCGGACCGATTTCCGCAAGCGGGTTGAGCTCGGGAACCGGCACATGTTTGGCCGGCTCCTTCGTCTCCGGCGGGTCAGCGGCCTTCTTCATGAGAAAAAAGGCGGCGGTTCCGGCCCCCGCCAGAATGACGAAAACAGCGAGCCCGATGATCAGGAACAGTTTCTTTTTATTGCCACCTTGCGCGGCAGCCGCTTCTTTTTTTTCCGCCATGTTTCTCCGCCTCAATACCTTAGGGTGTTTTCAAGTCCTTGTGTCGACCTCGTCCGGCCTTGGCGACCGTGTCGCTCATTTCCCCACTTTGCCGTCAAGGGGGGGGTAACGTGGTTTGCAGTCATCGGCTGTGGGTGCAGAGGGAGCAGCTGGAGCTTCATGTCTTTGAAATCCGCACCGAGATCCTGGATAGATAAATTTCAGGTAAGCAAAAACCATTCCATGTCAGGGGTAGGTATTGAACAATCACGCCTCTACCAGCAAGGAACGGCATAAAAGGGAGGGATAGGGAAAAAAAAAGGGGGGACTGATGGAAACTCAGCCCCCCGGATAGGGAAAACGCCAAAAAATTGACTATTATCTCTTGAGATTGATCAGCTCGCCAAGAAGCTCGTCGACGGTGGTGATGATCTTGGAGTTAGCCTGAAATCCGCGTTGGACGGTGATCATTCTGACAAATTCCGCGCCCATGTCGACGTTTGACTGCTCGAGGGAGTTGGTAAAAACCTTGCCCAATTCAGGTCCTGGCAGGCCGGTACGGGGAGCCCCTGAGTCGGATGTTGCCGCATACATGTTTTTGCCGATGAGCGCCAGTCCATTGGGGTTGGCGAATTTCCCCAGGACCAGCTGGGCAATTTTCGTCTGTCTGCCGTTCGAATAGGAGGCGACGACGATTCCCTCGGGGTCGATTTCAACCCCGGTCAGGTTGCCGGCGCCGAAACCGTTCTGTTCCTGCGAGATAATCGCCGAGGCGCTGTTGAACTGGGTGGTGTCGAAGGTTACTTCGATGTCGGTTGGTGTCGTGCCATTGGCCCAGTCAAGCCCGGTGATGGTGCCGGTCGTCGCTGCCGGCGGAACCAAAGCGGCATTCTCCAAAACCCCGTCGGCGGTGAAGATCAGATCAGGGAAGGCGCCCTGCATGACTACGGGCACGGCCGCATCGTTCTCGGCACTCCATCTCGCCGCCCAGGTGTTATTGGCTGTTTTAACGAAATAGGTGGTTAACAACTGGGGGTTGCCCAGGGTGTCAAAGACCTGCACGGACGACGAATAGTTATAGGTATCGGGGTTGGTGATGTTAAAACCGGCGATGGGCAAGATCGCCTCGGAGCTGTCGAGGTTGGTGGTAAGAGCGAGGGTCGAGGTGGCAGCCCCCTGGACGAGTCCGGTGCTGACAACGCGAATGTCGGCGGCGTCGCCGGCCGACAGTTCCCCGGTGGCATCGAACTGTTTGCCCTGGACCCGATAGCCTTCGGGAGTGGTCAGATATCCTTCGTCGTTGAATCTGAAGGCGCCGGCCCTGGAATAGTAGGCGGTGTCATCCCCCGGTTCTTTGATAATAAAGAAACCATTGCCCTCGATCGCCACATCGAGATTGGATTCCGTCGATTCAAAGGTCCCCTGGCTGAAGACCTGATCCACCTTGGACATCCCGACGCCGCGGCCGACCTGCGATGTACCGCCCGAACCGTTGATCGATGACGAGAGAAGATCGGCGAACACGCTTCTGGAACCCTTGAAGCCAACGGTGTTGGTGTTCGCCAGATTGTTGCCGATAACGCTCATTGCCTGGGAATTGGTGTTGAGTCCGCTTACCCCGCTGTATAATGCACTTGAAATACCCATATACGTCTCCTTTTACCTAACCTACACGACTCAGATTATTAAACCAGTTCCAGGCTGTTGTGATCCTGTTGTCTTGTTATTCAACACCACTGCTTTGGTTTTCGATCAGCTTGGCGATTGCAGCCAGGGCTGCGTCCTGTTCCGTGGTGTCCTCGCTGGCGGTGGTGGCTGTTGCCGCCGCCGATGCCGCTGCAGCAACCGCTGTCGCTGCGGCCGTGGTTGCCGCGGGCGTTGCCGGGGATGTTGTTGCTGCCTGGTGGCTGAGGCTGCTCGGATCGTAGACCCCAAGAATAGAATTGAAGGCAATTTCACCAGCCTTGGTCTGCAGGGTGCCACCGGAATCACCGCCGAGATCCACTCCGGTTACCTCGGACTTGATCAACGGCGCGGCGGCAACGGTTTCACCGGCCGCGGCTTTGGCTTCGATGACGATGGTATATTTGCCCGGGCTGGCCATGACTCCGTCCTTGGTCAAACCATCCCAGGTAAGATAGTGGTTTCCTTCGCTCAGTTCCTTGCCCTGCAAGGTGGCGACGGTGGTGCCGTTCAATTGCAGGGAAAGGTTTACGCTCGATGCCGGCCCATCGAGCTGATAGCCGATCTCGACAGGTTTTCCGGTAAAATTAAAGCTGCTACCATTATACGCGACTTCCTTGCCGATCGTCCCCAGGGTTGAAAGGCGGTCGGAATTGGCGGTGGCGGCAGCCATGTTGGTCATGCTCTCGTTGAGGGTGAAAAGCTGTTCCAGGGAGCTGAATTGAGCGAGTTGGGCGGTGAACTCGGTCGGGTTGTCGGGATTCAGCGGATCCTGATTCTGGAGTTGGGCCACCAGCAGGGTCAAGAAATCCTGCTTGCCCATGACCGCCTGGTCTTTGGTTTTACTGGTGGTTTTCGCCGTGGAGGCGGTAGTGGCCTGGTTTATCGATTCAATGTAGCTGCTCATTGGCTTCTCTCATGTATTCTGGCGTTGTTGCTCATTGGTTTGTTGGGGGAGGTTGATAATCCTTTTTACCAATTACCTGGTTTAGGCGGCCACCAACCATCCACCCCCGGTGACCGGGCTTAAATCTTCACATTCACTCCGGTAACGGCGGCTTTTTCGTCCGTGCCCGGATCTTCCAGGGTGAAGAGAGCTCCGGGTGTGCGGGAAGTGTTTGGCGACGGCGGGCTGTAGTCGTTCTGGCTGAACAGCTGCCGGTCAAAGAGATTGAAATCTCCCAGCGCATCGGACTTGGCGATGACGGTGATCTCCTCGATGGTGAATCCCTGCTGCTCGAGAACCTTCCGCAATTTTCCCATGTTCTTTTCTATGATCTCCTGAACATGTTGACTTTGGGCAACGACGTTGGCCCGAATCGCCCCTTCCTTGACCGAAAGATTAATATTTACTTCCCCGAGTTCCGCGGGATGGAGCTTGATGTTGATCTGTGTGTCAAGCGCCCGTCTCGCGATCTGAAAGCGATCGATAAATTGCTGGAATACCTCGTCCTGATGGACAATCGCCCCCGATGGCAGGGTGAGGGGGCGTGTCGATTCGCTCGTCGGCAGGGGTTGTCCTTCCTGGACGAGGGCCAAAGGCTGGGCGAAGGTGTTGGTCTGCTCGGCGGCAACGCCGGCCGGCGTGGCCAGCCCGGGACTTGATGCGGCTTGTTGGCCGAACTCATTGCCCTGCCGGCTGTCCGGAGAAGCAGTGTCGTTTTCGCCGCCTTTCTGGAGATCAATCTTTGCCTCGAAATATTGTTGCTCGGTGGTGTGGCGCAGGGATGTCAGGCTCTGGTTGCCTTTTGCGGCCGGTGCTTCCAGACCTTGTGGCATGGCGAGCATTGGCTCGTTGCCATCAACCTCGCCATCATCACCAGGCGTTGGCACCGCGACCTCTGGATTGATTGCCGGTGCCCCGGCGACCAAAGCGGCAAAGGTGCCGTTAGGCATGGAAAAAACCTTGCGGGAGTTATCGCCGGAGGTAATCGACACGGTCCCGGTTTCATCACTGCTGTCGATCAGTTGCTGGATCTGCAGTAAAAGTTTATCGCCGGTCGACGGCAGCTCTGGCGGTTGGACGGCAAGTGGTGATGATTCAGCTTGAGCAGGAGAAAAATTGAACGAACCGCCAAGGTCATTGGTAATCGATGCGGCATGCGGAGGCGTGACGAATTCGGCCTCTCCTGCATTGGTTGTCGAGTCCGGGGAAAAGGTTGGCGGCTGGATATTTTCAAATCTGTCGACGGGCAGCAGTGTGCCAGGGGAAAAAAAGTACAACGGTGAACTTTTGTCAGCGGATGGCTGTGGCACCGTAAATTCCGCGACTTCCGGTTGGGTCTTTGGACCGGCAGGCGTTAAATCCTGGTCGAGGGTAGCAACCTCTTCCTCGGCTGCCGCCGCCACGGCAGGGCGGGAATCGTTGCCGTTATTTCCTGCCGACGGGATTGCTGTTTGACCTTTACTCTTGGGTTTTTCACCATTTTCGGTGGTCAGATCGCTCGCTTTATTATCGCTTTCCCGACCTTTCACCTGGTCTCGATTGGCCAAAGCCTTTTCAAAGTGCGGCGAAAATTGCTGCCGCTCGCCACTGGCCGGAGGGCCTGGCGGGGGAGGGGGCTGGGGGGCGACGGGTTGAATAAAGGCGATCTGGGCCATAGGTGTTTCACTCAAGTTGCAAGGTTGAAAAGGTCGTGCTGAGGTCCGTTGCTTTCTGTTTGGCGATCTGATCCAAAACCTTTGCCGCCGCCTTAACCTTCATACTGGCCAGCAGGTCGGCTGCCAATTGCGGTTCTAAACCTGACATCGCCAGGGCGGCTTTGGCCGGTGTCATTTTTTCGTAGATGCCGGCGAGCGATTGAACACGTTTCTTCTCTTCGGTGGATTTTTCCGCTAGCAGAACCCCGATTTTCTTTTGCAGGTCCTTCAACTCTTCCACCTTGCGATCCAGGTCGGCAAGTTTCTTATCGACACCCTCTTCAAGGGTCTTTAGCTCCTTTTTATGCAGGTCAGTCTCTTCCCGTTCTTTGCGGATATTGGCGCGTTCCTGGGAAATGGTGTTGTCAATTCTTCTCTCTTCGACGGAACTGAAGGTATCCTCCGGTACGTCTTCGGCCGCCTGGGGCTGTTGGCAGAGCAGGAGGACAATGATCAGAGTCAGCAGGGTCTTGGGGATGGTCATCATGGTTTTCTTACGCGGCCTCCAGAGAGGATTTCATCGGTGCTCGGAATCGTGGTGGATGAGGGCGATTTCATCGAGCATGGCTGTTTCCTGTTTATTGAGAAAGGTTTTCCAGGCGGTGTTTTGTTGGGTTTTCAGTCGCTCCAGCATTTGTCTCTCTTTGGCGCGATTGATGAGGTTGTGGTGTTCTTGAACAACGATTTCATTTTTTTCGGCAAGGGTCTTGGCAATTGCCCGAATGTTGGCCTTGACCTGGAGAATCCTTTCTTCATAGCGAATCAATTCGGTTATGGCTATTCCTTCGGATTGCGACCGTTCGCTCCGTTCGGTCAGGGCGGTAAGGAGGACGTTTTCTTCCGCCATTTTTTTTTCGACCTGTTGATGAATTTTTTTTGCCTCGAAGAATCGGTTCTGGGCAATATCTTCCAGCCGTTTCCGGTAGGCGAGGACATTCTCTAAGGTAAAAGGTTTCATTCGACGGGGTTTGCTTTATACTCCGGTTGAGCCGGTCAGTTTTTATATTTTATCGGACTGGCGGCGATTTTTCTTCGCCGGCTCCTCGTCCTTGCGATCGCTGAGAATGCTGCCCAATTGTTCCAGGGACTGCTGTAAGGTTGTGGTTTCGGTAAAGCTTTGGCGTAAAAAAGCGTTAATCGCATCGATTTTACCAATCGAGTAGTCGATTTTCGAGTTTGAGCCTTTAACATATGC
>JBBRGP010000088.1:0-9218 GCA_038224105.1 Desulfobulbales bacterium
GAGATCGATTTGAGCCACACCAGCCAGTTCAGGGATTATTTCTTAGGGGGGTAAGTGTGCCGAGAGCATACCGGCAACCCAACAAAAATAACAACGAGGATGAAATCCAGGCCTTGCCCACCTCGTTCCAATAAAACGGCAGTGGCTGAAAAGTGTCCAGCATGTTATCAATGGATTACGGCAATGTGGCGGTGTCGCCAATGAGAAAATTTATAACCGCTGGCTTTCATCAGAAATGCGACCTGAGTCACCAAGGTTTTTTAAAATGTTTTCAGAGCCTCTTTCAATAAAAACTCTCCTGCTGCGTTTCCGGACTGCTCTGGAATAGCTCTGCGCGTACCTCGACTATGTTTGGTGCTCTAAGGTTATTGCTGGCGATGATGGTTGTCGCCAACCATGTCTTGCATATCGGACACATCGGCCACTTCGCCGTCTTTGGCTTCTATTCTCTCAGCGGTTATCTGATGACCTTTGTGGTTTTGAATTCGTATGGACTTGGCTCCCGAGGGTTTTGCCAATTCTGGTCGAACAGATGCCTGCGCTTGTTGCCCTCATATTGGTTTTCAATTCTTTTGTCAATACTGTTGATCCATCTGACCGGCGCTGAATATGTAACACGTTTCAACGGGAGTATGCAATTACCTGATACCCCGGGCGAGTGGTTAGCGAATCTGTTGATAGCTTTTTGGGCGATGAACCCAGCCGATGTGACGCCACGCCTCAATGGTCCTACCTGGGCGATAACGGTAGAGCTGGTTTTCTATTTCGCCATTTCGCTCGGGGCATCAAGGACCCTGAAGGGCGCTCTGGTCTGGTTTGGTGTTTCTGTTCTCTACCACCTGACATCCTGTGCGTTGGGCTGGGGATATAACTCACGATATTTCCCTCTGGCGGCGGCTTCTTTACCGTTTGCGGCAGGGGCCCTCATTTATCACCTCAAGGATCACCAGTCCGGTGTCAGCAATTTCCTGGTGAACCATCGCGGCAGAATATTCCTGGGTTACCTTGGCAGCATCCTCTTGTTCATTTTCCTGCGATCACGCTTCGAATTATTGCGGCAGGGGCCATTTGCCGAGTGGTTCTTGACCGGTGAGTTTTATGTCTCCTTTGCCCTTATCTGGTGCTACCTCTTTACCTGTGCCAAGAGTCGAAAAGGGCTTCCCTTGCTCTCCGGAAAATACGATGCCTTGCTCGGCTCATTTTCCTACCCGGTGTATCTCCTGCACTATCAGGCGTGGATATTGGGCTCATATCTTTTGGTGCAGCAGACGGGGCCGATCCTGGTTGGTGGAATTTTCACTCTTTTGGGGTTGATGTGCTGGGTAGCGGTCTATGTGATCGAGAAACCGGTCGAAAGACTACGAGACAGGGTGAGAAGCGCCGTCAACTATGCGATGCCCATCGGCTCCACTTCCCCGGAACGCTGAGCCATCCGGGAGGATGAGCGGGAGTCCGGAGAACGCGTCGGTCACCCGATTTTCTTCCGGCGATGCCTTCGTTCCCGGTACTGCGGCTCGGTCAGCATCGCCTCGATCTCGGTGAGGATCTGGAGATAGGTGGTGTAGCGTTCTTCTTTGATCTGTTTTTTGTCGACCAGGCCGGTGACGGTGCAGCCGGGTTCGGTTTGATGCCGGCAATCCCTGAACCGGCAGGTGTCCCGGCCGGCATTCTCAAAGCCGGGAAAGTAGGCGGCCAGCTCCGCCGAGGAGACGTTGATCAGGCCGAAGTCGTTAAAGCCGGGAGAGTCGATGAGTTCCCCTCCGCCGAGGAGGGCGTGGAGGGTGGAGACGGTCGTGGTATGGCGCCCCCGTTTCCTGCTTTCACTTATCTCGCCGGTCTGCAGGTTGATGTCCGGCAGCAGGGTGTTAAGAATGGAACTCTTACCGACCCCGGTAGGGCCGATGAATACTCCGCGGTGGCCCTCATTAAAAAACTTGCTCAAGGATGACAGACCGTCGCCACTCACCGCGCTGACGACAAAGATGAGCGTCGCGTCCTGGTACACGCAGCGGGTGGCGGCATGATAGTCGGCAAAGCAGGGAAGATCGGATTTGTTTAACACCAGCACCGGCTGTATCCCGGCCGCCCTGGCGGCAACGACGGCCCGGTCGATGAAACCCGGCGGCGGCAGCGGTTCGCAGGAAACGACGATGCCGAGGATGTCGAGGTTGGCCCCGACGATATGGACGCCGCCCCGGGCATCCATGCGTGACAGTTCGGATTTCCGAGGCAGGCGGGTGAGAATGTCGTTCCGGATCGTCACCCGGTCGCCGACCACGTGCCCTGAACTGCGTTTCACCCGGATCATCCGCCGGTCATTGGTTTCGGCAAACACCACCTCGACCGCCACCCCGTAGTGAGCGACGATCAATCCTTCTTCGCCGGCACCGGCCATCGCCATTGTCTTCAAAATTCGCCCTCGGATAGCATAGCTTCAGTCCGTGTCTCTCATTCTTTGGTGGCCAGCTTCAAACCGATGAACATCAGCATGGAACCAGTAAGGGCGTCGAAGACCTTGGTGACCGCCGGCCGCTGGAGCAGGGTCCTGGCCCTGTCGACCATGGCCGCCAACGAGCACTGGTAAACCATGCCGACGCAGAAGTGCATGGCTGCCACCAGCAGCGATTGGGACAGAGGCGGTTCGGCGGGATTGATGAACTGCGGCAGAAAGGCCATGTAGAAAAGGACCGCCTTGGGGTTCAGGACATTCGACAAAAATCCCTCCCGCAATGACCGCCAGAACCGGAAACCACCCCGTTGGGCGGGGATGTTCCCGACCAGGAGTCGCCGGCCCCGGCCGATCACCCGTCGCCAGCTGCAAAGACCCAGCCAGATGAGATAGGCGGCCCCGGCCAGTTTCAGGGCATTGAACGCCCACGCGGTATGGAGGAGCAGGATGGAGATGCCGAGGGCGGAGACCGTGGCGTGAACGAACAGCCCGCAGCAGATGCCCGTCGAACTGACCGCCCCGTCCAGCCAGCCGCCCCGGGCGCTGTTTCTGATGACCAGCAGGGTGTCGACTCCCGGAGTAAGGGTCAGCAGGGTAACCGCAACAAGACAGGCGGCAAAGGTTTGGGGGTCCATGGTTTCTCCTTGATCGTTCCTTGATGGAAAATTTATTCCAGGTAGTATACAATCTTTTCCAAGAGTCTCTCACAAAAAACATTTGCCTGTTATCCGGGCAGAAGCTTTCCCGTCGATTATTAAGCCTTTTTGAGAGGAGCAACCATGTTCATTGATCTGTTACGAAAACGAAGAAGCATCCGCCACTTCCGGGAGCAGCCGGTGGAACAGGAAAAAATCGACCTGCTGGTCGAAGCCATGCTCCGTTCCCCCTCGTCCCGGGGCTTCAACCCCTGGGAGTTTGTGGTGGTCAAAGATCCAAGGGTCATCGACGAACTCGCTCTGGCCAAGGCGCATGGCTCCTCGTTTATGAAAAATGCGCCGCTGGCCATCGTCGTCTGCGCCGATCCCGGCCGGTGCGATGTCTGGGTGGAAGACTGCTCCATCGCCGCCCTGATCATCCACCTGGCCGCCGCTGATCTCGGGCTGGGCAGCTGCTGGATCCAGCTGCGGATGCGGGAACATAAAGGCGGGGTATCGGCGGAAAAGTATGTCAAGAAACTGCTGGCACAGCAGGATAAACTGGCGGTCGAGGCGATGATCGCCATCGGCTACCCGCAAGAGCCGAAGGCCGGTCACCCCCTGTCTTCCCTGCCGTATGAGAAGGTGAACTATGTCGGCTAACCAATCTTCAGCACCGGCGCGAGGTGGGGTATGACCTATTTCCACGACCCTGATCCCCAGGAAACCGAGGAGTGGCTCGATTCCCTTAAGGGGGTCATAGAAAATGAAGGGACGGACAAGGCCGACTATCTCCTCGGCCGGTTGACCGAGAGGGCAAGACAACTCGGGGTCTCGACCTCGCCCGGCCTGCTCACCCCCTATTGCAACACCATCCCGCCATCCCAGGAGGCGAGCATCCCCGGGGATTCGCTGATCGCCAGAAACGTTGCCGCCTATGTCCGGTGGAACGCCATGGCCATGGTGGCCCGGGCCAATAAGGACGGCCGCGGTCTCGGCGGCCATATGGCCACCTACGCCTCGGTCGCGGTCATGTATGAGGTCGGCTTCAACTGGTTCTTTCGCGGACCGCGGGCGCCGTCCGGCGCCGATATGATCTATTTTCAGGGCCACAGCTCGCCGGGCGTCTATGCCCGCGCCTTTGTCGAAGGCCGGCTGGAGGAGGAGCAAGTGGCCAATTTCCGGCAGGAGGTCGGCGGCCATGGCCTGTCCTCCTATCCCCATCCGTGGCTGATGCCGGATTTTTGGCAGTTCCCGACGGTATCCATGGGTCTTGGTCCGATGGCCGCCATCTACCAGGCCCGGTTCATGCGGTATATGGACAGCCGCGGTCTGAAGGCGGCGGGGGATCGAAAGGTCTGGGTGTTCGTGGGCGACGGTGAGTCCGATGAGCCGGAATCCCTCGGCGCCTTGTCGCTTGCCGCCCGCGAGAATCTCGACAATCTCATCCTCGTCGTCAACTGCAACCTGCAGCGGCTCGATGGGCCGGTGCGTGGCAACGGTAAGATCATCCAGGAGCTGGAAGGGCGGTTTCGCGGGGCCGGCTGGCATGTCATTAAACTTATCTGGGGCAGCGAATGGGATGTCATCCTGGAGCGCGACCGCGATGGACTGCTGCTCAAAAAATTTGGGACGATGGTTGATGGCGATTTTCAGACCATTCGCGCCCGGGGGCCGGAGTATCTGCGGCACAAGGTCTTTGGCGACGACCCCCGGTTGATGGCCCTGGTCGAGGACATCAGCGACGGGCAGCTCTGGCAGATGACCCGGGGCGGCCATGATCCGCGCAAGGTCTATGCCGCCTACAGGGCGGCGATGGACTATAAGGGCAAGCCCACGGTCCTGCTGATCAAGACCATCAAGGGCTTCGGCATGGGCCAGGCCGGCGAATCGGTAATGGTCGCCCACAATGTCAAGAAAATGGTTGTCGCTTCCCTCCAGGAATTTCGCGACCGCTTGCATGTGCCGCTTGCCGACGACCAGCTTGCCGACCTGCCGTTCATCCGACCGCCGAAAGGCAGTCCGGAGGCACGATTTCTGCGGGAGCAGCGGGAAGCGCTCGGAGGGCCGGTGCCCTTCCGGGAGACTAAGCACCTGCCGCTGCCCGCCCCGCCCCTTACCGATTTCAAAGCCCTGCTTGCTTCCTCGAAGGAGCGGGAATTGTCGACGACCATGGCCTTCGTCCGCCTGCTCGGCACCCTGGTAAAGGATAAAAACCTCGGCCGGCATATTGTCCCGATCATCCCCGACGAGGCCCGGACCTTCGGCATGGAGGGGCTGTTCCGGCAGCTCGGCATTTACGCCCCGGGCGGCCAGCTCTATGAGCCGCAGGATTCCGAGGCTGTCTCCTGGTACCGGGAGGACAGCAAAGGCCAGATTCTCGAGGAGGGGATCACCGAGGCGGGGGCCATCTCCTCGTGGCTGGCAGCCGCAACCGCCCATGTCAACTACGGGGTACCGATGATCCCCTTCTATGCCTTTTATTCGATGTTCGGCTTTCAGCGGATCGGCGACCAGCTGTGGGGGGCCGGCGACAGCCGGGCCAGGGGCTTTCTCCTTGGGGCGACCGCCGGCCGGACCACCCTGAACGGCGAAGGTCTGCAGCACCAGGACGGTCAGGGGCTGCTCTTCGCCTCGGTCTTTCCGACCTGTTTAGCCTATGATCCGACCTTTGGCTACGAGGTGGCGGTGCTGGTCCGCCAGGGGATTGCCCGGATGTTTGAACAGGGTGAGGATATCTTTTACTATATCACCCTGCACAACGAGAACTACCCGCATCCGGTGATGCCGGCCGGGGTGGAGGAGGGCATCGAAAAAGGGATGTATCTTTTTCGGGAGGGGCAGGGGGCGGGACCGCGGGTGCAGCTGATGGGCTCCGGCACTATCCTCCGCGAGGTCATCGCCGCCGCCGACCTTTTGGCCGAGGACTTCGGGGTGACGGCCGATGTCTGGTCGATTCTCGGGGTCAATCAATTGCACCGGGAGGGGATGCTCGTCGACGACTGGAACCGCTGCCATCCGGAGCTGCCCCGAAAACGGAACTACGTCGAGGAGATGCTTGCCGGTCGCGAGGGGCCGGTGGTCATCAGTACCGATTATGTGCGGGCCTACCCGGAACAGCTGCGGCGGTTCATCGACCGGCCGCTGACCGTTCTCGGCACCGACGGTTATGGCCGGAGCGACAGCCGGGCGGTGCTGCGGCGCTTCTTCCGGGTCGACCGGCATCATGTCGTCGTCGCCGCCCTGCGCGGTCTTGCCGATCAGGGCCAGCTGCCGCCGGCGATGGTCCTCGAGGCTCTACAAAAATATGCGATCGATCGCGAGGCGCCGAGCGGTGTCCGCGGATAACAGGGAGAAAGGCCCATGACCATCGAGAAAATACGCATTCCCGATTTCGGCGATGTCCAGAAGATCACCGTCGTCGAGGTCTTTATCGCCCCGGGCGACGAGATTGCCGCGGAGGCCTCGCTCATCGCTCTGGAGAGTGAGAAGGCGGTGATGGATATCCCGTCGCCGCTGGCCGGGGTGATCAAAGAGGTGCTGGTGAAGGAGGACGACGTCGTCGCCAGCGGCGATATCATCGCCTTGATCGAAACTGCCGCGGGGTCCGGCGAGTCTATCGAGCAGGCGGTGGAGCCGGTGGCGCCGGCAGAAGCGGCGGCGGTCGTCGAAGCCCCAGTCGCCGGCCATCCGGCTCCTCCCCAGCCGCCCGGCCGAGCCTTTCATGCCAGCCCCTCGGTGCGGGCTCTGGCCCGGGAACAGCAGGTGGATCTGGCCGGCATCACCGGGACCGGGCCGGGCGGGCGAATACTCCGGGAGGACATAGTGACGGCGCTGCCCGGCGGGGGGGAGGCTCCGCCGACTGGCGTAGGCGACTCGACCACTTCGCCCGGCCAGACAGCTCCGGAAGATTTCAGTAAATACGGGCCGATTGAGGAGGTGGCCCTCGGCCGCATTAAAAAAATCGCCGGGCCGCATCTCCAGAAGAGCTGGAATACCATCCCCCAGGTGACCCACTTCGATGAGGCGGATATTACCGACCTGGAGCGGTTCAGAAAGGAATTGAACGGCACGCTGCCAGAGGGTGAAGCGCCCTTCAGCCCTCTGGTCTTTGTCATCAAAGCGGTGGCCGCGACCCTCAAGGCCTTTCCGGTCTTCAACAGCTCGCTCCTGTCCGGCGGCGAAAAGGTCGCTCTGAAAAAGTATTATCACCTCGGCATCGCCGTCGATACCCCGCAGGGTCTGGTGGTGCCGGTGGTAAAAGACGCCGATCGCAAAGGCTTTCGACAGATCGCCGGGGAATTGCAGGTGCTGAGCAGTAATGCCCGGGCCGGGAAATCGGCAATTCCCGACCTGCAGGGGGCGACCTTTACCATTTCCAGCCTCGGCGGCATCGGCGGCAGCGGCTTCACCCCGATCGTCAGCCATCCGCAGGTCGCCATCCTCGGCCTGTCGAGAAGCGCGATGCAGCCGGTCTGGGACGGCCAGCAGTTTTCGCCACGGCTGCTCCTGCCGTTTTCGCTGTCCTACGATCACCGGGTGATCGACGGGGCGGAGGCGGCGAGATTCTGCCGGGCGCTGCGCCACAATATCGAAGATCTGAAGCGAATCATGCTATAAGGAGCGATCCATGAGCGAAACAGTGAAATATGACGTCCTCGTCCTGGGCGGCGGTCCCGGCGGCTATACCGCCGCTTTCCGGGCCGCCGACCTCGGTCTTACCGTCTGCCTCGTCGAAAAGGAGGTGCGCCTCGGCGGCGTTTGTCTCAATGTCGGCTGCATCCCCTCGAAGACCCTGCTGCATGCCGCGGCGGTAATCGAAGAGGCGGCCCAGGCCCTGGAATTTGGCATCGAGTTTGCCGCACCGAAGGTTGATCTGGAGAAGCTGCGGGCAAAAAAGAATGCGGTGATCGACCAGCTTACCGCCGGCCTCGACGGACTCTGCAAGGCGCGAAAGATCACCCGGCTGACCGGCACCGGCAGCTTTAAGGACCGCTCCACCCTGGTGGTGACCGGGACGGCCGGGGAGCAGGAGGTGCACTTTGCCAGCGCCATTATCGCCACCGGCTCCCGGCCCTTCAAGCTCCCGAATATCCCGGAGGATCCGCGGATCTGGGATTCGACGGCGGCCCTGCAGCTGACAACGGTGCCGAAGCGACTGCTGATCATCGGCGGCGGCATCATCGGCCTGGAGATGGCCCAGATCTACAGTGCTCTCGGTTCGCGGATCACCATCGTCGAAATGCTCGAGCAGATCATCCCGCCGGCTGACAAGGATCTCATTCAACCGCTCTTTTTAAAACTGAAGAAGCAGTATACGATTCTCACCAGGACTAAGGTGAGTGAAGTGCGCCCGACCGCGAGCGGTATCGAGGTGACCCTCGAAGGCGAGACCGTCCCCGAGAGCGGCGAGTTCGACGGTGTCCTGGTGGCGGTCGGCCGCCGTCCCAACACTGCCGGAATGGGCCTGGAGGAACTCGGCCTGGTTCTCACCGATCGCGGCTTTCTCCGGGTCAACGAACGGCAGGAGACGAACGTTGCCCATTTCTATGGTATCGGCGACGTGGTCGGGGAACCGATGCTCGCCCATAAGGCGAGCCATGAAGGCAAGGTGGTGGCCGAGGTTATCGCCGGCCATAAGTCAGCCTTTCTCCCGATGGCCATCCCCTCCGTCGCCTACACCAACCCTGAGGTCGCCTGGATGGGGCTGACCGAGAAGGAGGCCAAAGCCCAAAATATCGAGTACGACAAGGGTAAATTCCCCTGGGGGGCCAGTGGCCGGGCGCTCAGCGCCGGGGCCTCGACCGGGGTGACCAAAGTCCTTTTCGATAAACACAGCGGACGGATCATCGGCGCCGGGATCTGCGGCATCAATGCCGGGGAGCTGATCCATGAAGCGGTGCTCGCTCTCGAGATGGGAGCCAATGCCGAGGATATCAGCCGCACCGTCCATGCCCATCCAACCCTGGCCGAAACCTTTGCCTTTGCCGCCGAGATTGTCGACGGTTCGATCACCGATGTTCTGCCGTCAAAGAAGAAGTAATTTCTTAATCAGGCTGCCCCGCTCAACAGGCCGATGCATCTGACCGAGGAACAGCTGCGTATCGTCTGCCATGCCGGCGGCCATGCCCGGG
>JBBRGP010000089.1:0-9121 GCA_038224105.1 Desulfobulbales bacterium
AACAGTAAAACGATCCAGATACAGAGATCAAAATTTGTAGTTCCTATCCCGAGAAAATTGAAGAAGAACGGCTCTGCTTTGCCGACGTGTGCGAGCAGCATAAAGAAAAAACCGATGAAAACCGGCTGCTGGAACTGAAGAAAACCGGGTGGTTATACCTCATCCCCCGGTAAGCTGATGACGTTTGACGACACCCCCCGCACCAGACTCCTGGCCTGGAACGGGCTGCGTTTTTCCCCTCCGGCGACCTGGGAGCCGCGAGTAGTGGCCAGCCGCCACCTGGTGTTCGAGGAAGACTTCCAACCCCGCCTGCAACTGCGCTGGCAAACAAAGACAAAAGCCACCGAAGAGGATCTCCAGCGGTTGGCCGCGGGTCTGGCCGGCCCCGCCGGTTCGGTAGGTTTTGGCGCGGAACTTCCTAGCCCCTGGCTTGCCATCGACCAAGATTACCAGCTGTTTCTCGCACTCCAAGGGAGTGATGAACAGGTGGCTGGCGGTGTCTGTTTCTGCCGGACCTGCCATACCCTCCTGCAATTTCAGGTGTTGCACGAAAACCACCGATCCCGGCTGGAGGTCGGCCGGTGGTTGGCGACGCTGTCATGCCACGGGCAGCAGCAATCCCTCTGGCGGATTCAGGATTTTTCGCTGATCACGCCGCCGGCCTTTGTCCTGACCGATTTTAATTTTGCCGCCGGTCTCACCCGTTTATCCTTCGCCGACCATGATTTGCGCCTGGAGACCTGTAAACTGGCACCTGCCGATCTCCGGCTGCGGCACCACTCACTTGCCGAAATTCTCCTCACCCTCTGCGGCGCCGATGATCTGGTCACCTGGCAGGATGAGCGCGGAGAATCCTGCCAGGCCACGAGAACCCCTGGCATCGCCGGCCGGGTGTTGCTGCGGCTCCGCCGGCAAAGACCTTATCTCCGGGCGCTCATCCGCCATTATGCCGCGGCTAACCGGATCCTCGCGGTGATCCTCTCCGCCAACCGTCGGATACCGCCGGAATTGTTCCTCTCACTCTGCAACAACTATGAAATTGTTCAAGAAGAAAGAACCGCCAAGACAGCTGACCCGAACTGAAGCCCTGGCCTGTATACCCCATAGGAGCCCGGCGGTGGCCTGGCGGATCCTCGAAAACGGTGAGCTCCTCCTTGAGTGGTCGCTGCGACTACGGCCGTTTTTCATCACCCTGGCCAAACGAATATCCAGGGGTGCGGTTGAAAATCCGACCAGAAAGATACAACTCGACACCCTGGGTTGCCTGGTCTGGACGATGGTTGACGGCCAGAAAAATGTCGCCCTGATCATCCAGGAATTCTCAAGCACCAGCGGACTCTCGGTGCAGGAGGCGGAAATCTCCGTCACCACCTTTCTCAGGGAACTCGGCCGGCGCGGCCTGATTCTCATGCAATGAACCGCGGCTCAAGGCGTTTTTTGGTCGAGATTTTTGGCAAGAAACTGCAGATCGGTCCAGGTTGCCGTTTTCATTTCCTGATTCTGCAAAAGATAGGTTGGGTGATAGGTGGCAATGACCGGGATCTTCACCTCCTCGGTCACCTCATATTCATGAATCCTGCCCCGCAGGCTTGACAAAGGCTGGGACTTTTCCAACACTGCCCGGGCCGCCACCATCCCCATGGTACAGATGACTTGCGGAGCCAGAACCATGATCTGGCGCCGCAGGTACGAGACGCAGCTCTGAACATGGCAGGCCTGGGGCTGACAGGTGGCGGGCACGGCGCATTTGATGACATTGGTGATGAAAACCTCGGTGAGCGGGATACGGATTGCCGCGAGCATCCTGGCGAGCATCAGATCCTGCTCCACGCCAAAGAGCTGGCCGGGCGGCAGATGGCCGTGCTCATCACCAGCGAGCCAGTCTCCGACCAGGAGCAGCCGGATCTTCTCGGGACCGCGGCCGGCCACAGGATAGAGCCGCTGTTTATGGAGATCGCAGGCACGGCAGACCGCCACCTCCTCGGCGATTTCGGTAAGACTTACCGGCCATGGCGTAATGCGTGCAGCGGCGATCTTGCGGTGATCGGGAGGTATCGCCCCGACTGCCGGTTGGTGGGTTATCCTCGGCGACGGCTGAAATCGCAGAAAGGTCTGGATCTCGTCGTTGCGCGGATAGTGGTCGATGCCGCTGGCCCGATGGTAGGCCAGCAGCGATTTCAAACCGATGAGAAAACGGGTGGTATCTCTTGTCAATGGTCGTAGCGCCTTGCCCCGTGGCGGGATGGCGAGAAGGTTCCGGCAGCCCCTGCCGCGTCACCTCTCTTGCCGAATTAATCAAATGGAAAATAGGAGATAGCCCACTCTCCTACTGAATCGCGAGAACTGCTGTCCCGCATTACGCCAAAGTAACTGAAGGCTATGGCCTTGCTGCCGGCCGGTCGAGGGTGGGTGAGCCTGATATCCAGCTTTCCCGGTATAGCCCCGAAATGGGTAAATAGCGGGGTAATGTCGACCGCCTCAATAACCCGGCCAGCGTCATCGAGAAAGCTCAAATAGAAAAACAACCTGGCGATGTTCGGAAACGAATCGCTGATACTCCGGTCAATGGTCAACTTCCCGGAGAGCTTGAAGGTATCACCGGCACCGGAGAGGGAATAAAAGAGACTAAGCTCATGGGTTTCCCAGGCTCCCTCCTGGACGCCACGTTCATCGACCAGGGCGATGCGTGCCTCTCCGCGGGCGACCGCTCCGGTATCGGGTTTCAGAAAATTAGCGCAGCCGGCGGACAGTAAAAATAACCCAAGGCATATGATCATTGTCCAGGTCCTTTGCTCCGGATGGGTAAACATGGTCTCGTACCTCCTGATTGAACGATAACCCGACCGCACCGCGGCCGAGATGAATCCCCTCGTCTTCTATAATAACCATGAGTTACACGGAGGAACAAGGTTTTCTCCGCGCCGCCGCCGAATATTCACAGCCTTTTTCGTCAAAATCTGGTATTTATTGAACATATGACTATAATACTTACTTTGTATCACATCCGCTGCTTACAGCGTTAGACCAATACCACCCAACGAGGGAACTCGAGTGACCAAGGAAGAATTCAGTCTTTCCAGAAAAAAACTTGCCAAGACACAAAAACAACTGGCAGAACTCCTCGGAATGTCGCTGAAGACAATTCACAGTTACGAGCAGGGCTGGCGGACCATTCCCGTTCACATTGAACGCCATATCTATTTTCTGCTGATCAATCAGCGGGGAAGAAAGGGTTCTTTGACCCCGTGTTGGGAGAAAAAACTCTGCACGGTGAAAAATCAGTGCCCCGCCTGGGAATTTCAGAGCGGCCATCTCTGCTGGTTTTTGAGCGGAACCTTGTGCGATTGCACCCAGGATGCATCACAAAAGGAAAAACTTGAAATTTGCAAAAAATGTGAAATATTTACTTCACTCCTAAAATAAGAGCAAAACGCACAGGTGGCTCAGTGCCGTGCCGGCAGGAACCATAGGGCGCCAGCCCCAGGCCAGAAAAACGGGACTCCCCTGGTCGGCCCCCAGCGGAGCAAACTGGCCAAATAATTTTTCCGAGGGGCTTGCTTTTCCAAAGGTTGACGCCGAAGGAACAGTACGACAAGCTGATCGTGACAAGGAGACTTACCGATGCCGATTTATGAGTATAAATGCAAGGATTGTGGACAAATTTTTGAGATTCTTACGACCTCCCGCAGCAACACCGAGCCGCCGGCATGCCGCCATTGCCACAGCACCAGGGTCAACAAACTCATCTCGGCCGGCAGCTTCCGGAGTGCCTCCGGGGCACCGCTGCCGACGGCGGCACCTGCAGGCTGCGGCTGCAAATCCGGTTTTTCCTGAGCCGCCTGAGCCCGAGCTCCGTGCGAGCCCGTCTCAATACGCCCTGTGCATTACTCTTCCTTGGCGGATTTCTTTGGCTTAAACTCAAACACCCGTTCATTCTTTCTCAGGAGATTGTGCTGTTTCCTGGCAATTTCCTCGAGATAGGCCGGGTCATTTTGTAATCGATCGATATCTTCCTGCAGTTGCGCGTTTTCCCGGTCAAGGGCCACGGTTTGTTGCTGCAAAGTTTTCAGCCCGGCGCGTTTTTTCCACAGGGCCAACAGCCCCGACCCGGGGAGGAAGATGATCCACAACAGGGCGACCACCACCAGAGAGATGACGATTTTCAGAAACCGGTTTTCCTGGAGAGGCGTAAGTTTCTGTTTGGGTTTTGTTTTTTTCCTTACAAACGACATACTCATCCTTTCTTGACAATGGACACTTCACTTCCCATCTATATGGTCAGCGCCTGTCTGGCCCAGAACATCCGTGAGGTCTTTCTCAAAGCCCGTAGCCCCTCCTGCGCGGTGAACGGCAAAATCGGCGTCACCTCGGCCCTGCTCCGGAACGCCGGTCTTCGTTTGACCGAATTCTAAGTCCGACCAAAGTTACTCTTTGCCGATCTCCAGCACGCGCAGGATGAGAATTCCCGATTCATACAGCAGATACAGCGGCCCCCCCATGAGCAGCATGTTGACGATATCCGGGGTCGGTGTCAAAAGTGCCGCAATGAAGGCGATTATCAGGATCGCATAACGGCGGTTTTTTTCATAAAAACGCCGGGTAAACAAGCCTACCCTGGCGAGAAACACCATGAAAATCGGCAGCTCGAATATCACTCCGAAGGCGAGAATGAAGATTGTAGTGAAATTAACAAACTGGCTGACCGAAATCACCGGTTTCAATTCTTCCGAACCAAAGCCAAGGAGAAATTTGATGCCGAGCGGCAGGGTGATAAAATAGCAGAAAATTGTTCCTGCATAAAACAGCAGACAGGTAAACAAAACAAAGAAAAACAACTGGCCGCCGGAGACGCCGAAGGGTTTGCCCAGTGCCCGCCAGAGGACGACCGTCATCCAGGGCATGAGGGTGTAGAGCGCAGCGAACAGCGCCAGCTTGACGTGGGCGAGAAAGGGGCCGGCAACGGTGAAAAAATAGAGTTTTTCGGCGAGATGTTCCTGCACCAGCTGGAGCAGATGCGGCGACAGGAGGAAAATCGCCAGACTACACACCACGAGCGACAGCATCAGATTGCGCACCGACTTGCGCAACTCGGCGATGAACATCACAATTTTGGGGTATGCTGCCATGAAGGTAAAGTCTCAGGCTACAACGGGGGACCGCCGGTAATAACAGTGATGATACGGACAACAGGGTTCAGCGGCACCACCAATCTGCAACTCAACCGGCGGAAATGACCGAAATATTCAGGTCAGCCGCCACCTGCCTGCTCCTGACGAAAAGACTTTCTGCTCAGTCATTCGGACTGTGGCCAGTCTGCCCGACAAGGTAGCAGAAGCATCGCAAAAATGCAATTTGATAGCAGTTGCTTTCCCAAATCAGCCGTGCTAAACAATACCGAAAAGTGTTAACCACGCAAATCAAAGAGATAAAATATTATGCTTGAATTACGATTCATACGGGAAAACCTGGCTCTGGTAAAAGCAAAATGCGGCCACCGGGGGATGGCGACAACCGTTCTCGACCAATTTATCGCCATCGACCGGCAGCGACTGTCGACTCTCGCCGAGGTCGAAGGGCTCAAAAACAAACGCAATACCGTATCGGAAAGAATAGCCCATCTGAAAAAGGGCTCCGCCGGCGACCGGCAACAGACCGAGCCGCTGATCCTGGAAATGCGCGACGCCAACCAGCGCATCAAGGAGCTCGACGGGGAGCTAAGCGGACTTGAAGAAGAGCTGTGGAAAATCGTCATGACCATCCCCAATCTCTGCCATGACAGCGTGCCGCTGGGCGGGAGTGAAGCGGATAACCTCGAGGTCAGGAAATGGGGGGAAAAGCCGACTTTTTCTTTTTCCCCGAAGACGCACTGGGAACTGGGCGAAGCCCTCGATATCATCGACTTCGAGCGGGCGGCCAAGCTCTCCGGCGCTCGCTTTGCCCTGCTGAAAGGCTTTGCCTCGAAACTGGAACGGGCGCTGATCAACTTCATGCTCGATCTGCATACCGAGCGGCATGGCTATACCGAGATTCTCCCGCCGTTTCTCGTCAACACCCCATCCATGACCGCCACCGGCCAACTGCCCAAATTTGCCGAAGACCTGTTCAAGATCGAGGCTTGGGATCTCTATCTCATCCCTACCGCCGAGGTGCCGGTCACCAATATCCACCGCGACGAAACTCTGGCCGAAAAGGTGCTGCCGATCAAGTATACCGCCTACACCCCCTGTTTCAGGTCGGAGGCGGGCAGCCACGGCCGAGACACCCGGGGCTTGATCAGACAGCACCAGTTCGACAAGGTCGAACTGGTGAAATTCACCACCCCGGAGACCTCGGACCAGGAACTGGAGGACCTGCTCGCCGATGCCGAAACGGTTCTGCAGCTCCTCGGCCTGCACTACCGGGTTGTTGCGCTGTGCGCCGGCGATCTGGGCTTTTCCGCGACCAAGACCTATGACATCGAAGTCTGGCTGCCGGGCCAGAACACCTATCGGGAAATCTCCTCCTGCTCCAACTTTCTCGATTTTCAAGCGCGCCGAGGGGGAATCAGATATCGGCCGGACGGTCAGAAAAAGAGCCGGCTGGTCCATACCCTCAACGGTTCCGGGCTGGCCGTCGGCAGAACACTCCTGGCGATTCTCGAAAACTACCAGCAGGAAGACGGCTCGATCCGGCTGCCGGAGGCACTTGAGCCCTATTTCCGGCGCCGATTTTGAGCGACTCCACCCCGCTGAACCCAGGCTCCGCGACCACTGTCTGGCACGGAGCCGTTCCCCGCCGATCCGCATTCAGCAGTACACCTAACTTCACCCGTCAATTTTGATTCTCAGTTCGATTTCCCTGATATCCCGGTTGAGTTTCAGGGTCTTGACAAAACCGTGGACGGTCCCGGCCAGAACCACCTGGACAAAATCCTTGAGGGGTATCTTTTCGCCGTTGACCAGCAAGGTAGTATGCTCGATTCTCCCTATATTGCGGAGATAGCGTTTTTCAATAAACAGGGCAATTTGCCTCGCCTCGTCCAGCCGGAAAACATGATCCTCGGCCACGCCCGCCAGGTTGGTGGCGACGGCGACAACCCCTTGCACTTCCTCGCGCAGTTTCTCGTCCTGATCTCGGAACACCTCAATCTTCGGGATTCTTTTGGCGGTCTTAAACCCTTCACCAATGACGATGTCGACATCGGGAAAATAGCGATGCGCCAAAGTGCGGAGAGAGAGGTCACGGTTGGTGCTTTGCAGCACCATCTGATCCGGGGCGACAAGCATCACGCCGTCGGCACCGGCGACCCGGTGTTTATAGGTGTCGGTTCCGGGGGTATCGAAGGGTATCCCCTCATCGCTTGTCGATTTGATAACGGCGACCCGGTATCCGAGTTTCTTCAATTCGGTGACAACCTGGGTGGCAAGGGTTGTTTTGCCGCTGTCGTGCCAGCCGATAAAGGTAACAATTGATGCCATACACTCCCCTGGTAGATCATAAAGATGTAAGGAATCACCCTACATCCTTGCCGCCGTCAGAATCGAAGAACTCCTGTTCGGTCCAAAGCACGGCCCGGCGAATGAGGTCCGCGGAGGTTTTGATACCGAGTTTTTGCTTAACGCGGTCGCGATAGGTGCCGATGGTCTTGACGCCGAGCTTCATCCGCTCGGCGATCTCCCGGGTCGACAGTCCGGCGCCGATCAACCTGAACACCTCGAGTTCCCGATCGGTCAGGAGATCGACAGTCGGGGCGGTGGTGACATCGGGTTTCAACTGTAAGCGGTCGAGGAGCCGCTCCATGATATTGGCGCTGACATGAATTTTCCCTCCGAGAATATTGCGCAGCGCGAAAATCACCTTCTCGCTGGCCTCTTTTTTCATCATATATCCCCGGGCTCCGGCCCGAATTGCCCGTTCGGCCCAGACCTGCTCATCATGCATGGAAAGGACGAGAATCGGCAGACCGTTTTTCCCGCCGGAAAGCTCTTTCACCAGATCCAGGCCATTTTCGCCGGCCAGGGTGATGTCAACGATCGCCAGATCCGGACCGTGCTGCTGGATGGCTTTCCTCGCTCCGGCGATATCCTCGGCCAGTCCGCAGACGATAAAATCATCTTCCTGGTTAAGAAGTTCGGCCATGCCCATCCTGAAAATCGGATGATCGTCGACTATTATTACCCTTGCTTTCATTCAATTCCCTCGCCGGTCACCGTGATGATAGTTCCGCTCTCGTTACCGGAACTGACGACGAGAGTCGCCCCGATCGCCTTGGCCCGGTATTTCATGGTATGAAAGCCCATCCCCCTCGCCGCCGGCGTGCCTGCAAAGCCTTTGCCGTCGTCGACGATCTTCACCACAAAGCCCCGATCGTCGAGCTGTACATACACCCCGATATTCTTCGGCCGCCCATGACGCGCCGCATTAAATACCGCCTCGCGGATGATATAATGGAGATGGGTGGCGGTATTCTTACCGAGTTTTTTGTCCCCCCCCTGCCACGAGAGATCGAAGTTCACCTTAAACATCTTTTCCACTTCCACAACCAGTTCCTCAATCGCCGCCTCCAGACCATACTCTACGACATGGACCGGATACAGGCCGTGCGACAGGCGCCGGGTTTTTTCGATGGCATCGCGCACCAGGTTACGGATCGTTCCGAGTTGCTCCGCTCTTTCCGGCACCTCTTCCCGAAGTTGCTGCTGGAGCGCCTTGCTGAGCAGTTCGACGCCGGTGAGATGCGAACCAAGATCATCATGCAGATCCCTGCCAATCTTGCTGCGCTCCTCTTCGCTGACCGCGATGATCTGCCGCTCCAGCCGGGCCAGTTCCTGCTCGGCGGATTTTTTCAGGACATGTACCCACAAGCCCTCAAGGAGCATGGTGGCCTGGCGGACATCGGAGTTGTCATAATTTTCGCGATTGTTGCAGACCCCGACCACCACGACAATCTTACCGTCGTTGTATACGGGAACATCGAGATGGCTGCTGACCGCCTGCCGGTAAGGATAGGGGGCCAGGCCTCCCTCGGGCACCGCGTCGTTGACGATCACCGCCGCCTTGCCCAGCACCGCCCGGCCGGGAAAACCGCCTTTCTCGGCGGGGATGAAGATATCGGGGAATTTCTCACTTTTGCCGCCATCCG
>JBBRGP010000090.1:0-8900 GCA_038224105.1 Desulfobulbales bacterium
AGCTGAGCTACGGGTGCACTCTGCGGAGCCAAAACGGATACCATGTTATTGGCCCGAGGTCAAGATTATATAGGAGGAAGAGTGCTCGTCAGGAAAGGGGGGGGAGGGGAAGCACCGGCCGCGCTTATTCCTTTTCCGGGATCCGGCATCCGATCGCCCGGGCCTGGCGGAGAAAAAAGTCGTCGGTCATGCCGGCAATGAAGTCCCGGACTTTCTCCTGCCGGCTGTATGGCTCGAGACCGAGGGCATGGATATCGGCCATCAGGTCGACATCTTCGGCGATTGCCCCCGGATCGCCCTTGAGGCATGCCAGGTAATGGTGGAAAAGCCTGCGGTAGCAGTCCCTGATGAAAGGGCTTTTCTCCTTAGTCTTTGGCGCCAGGTAGATTCGTTCATAGTTGAATGCCTTCAACTCCGCCAGAGCACTGGCGATTTCCTCGCTGAAACCGATGAACGAGGCGCCGGGAGTGGAGATCTGGCTGGCGGTGATCAGATCGGTGACCAGGGTATAGACAATGGTGCCGTTGGTCAGGCCGAGAATCTCCTGGCAGGTCCTGGGGATTTCCAGGCGGTTGATCAAACCCAGAATAATCGCGTCTTCGATGTCTCTGCCAATATAGGCAACCGTGTCGGCGAGCCGGACGACACACCCCTCCAGGGTCCCAGGCATGAGCGCCAGGTGGGGGGTGTTTTCCTTTGTTTTAAGCCTTTGGTCGAACTCGGCGAAGGTGTGGATGGGCTCGGGGCGCAGGTGTCGGGCATGGCTTTCGCCATCGTGGCAGAGTATGCCGTCCAGCACCTGGAGGGTGAGGTTCCAGCCTTTGCCTTTGCGCTCAAGTGTGTCGAGGAAACGGACCGACTGAATATTATGCTGGAAGGCCGGGATGCCGTTTTCGACGCAGAGCTCCGCCAGGAAGCCTTCGCCATCGTGGCCGAAGGGGGGATGACCGATATCGTGACCAAGAGCAATGGCCTCGATGAGGTCTTCGTTGAGATGGAGAAAGCGGCCGATGGTCCTGGCTATCCTGGCGACCAGCTGGACGTGCAATACCCGGTGGGTGATATGGTCATTGGCAATAAGCGAGAAGACCTGGGTCTTGTCGATATACCGTGTATAGGCCCGAGAATGGAGGATCCGGTCGGCATCGAGGGCAAATTGCTGCCGGTATCCCACTTTCTCCTCCGGCAATCTTCTCAGGCCGGTGACAGACAGGGTGGCGGCGGGCGAGAGCTGGCGTTCCTCGCGAAGATTCAGTTCCTCCTCCAGCCGCGGCAAAAGAGATTTTGCGGGTTGACGTTCTTTCATTGTATACTTGGGTGCTATTGATATGGCAAAAAAAGTGGCTAACTTTATCCTCGGTACATTCCATTGTACTGCTACCTGTTAATAAATGCATGACCGGGCGGGGGTGATTCGTCCTGAAGACAGCCCGGTTATCTGGCTGGCGATTGGCGAAGATTGAGAACTTAAGGAGCGTATATGAAAATATCCATCGAATACTGCACCAAGTGAAATTATCAACCGCGTGCCTCCGGTCTGGGGGACGAACTGAAAAAAACCTTTGGCGCGGAAGTGGAGTTGCAGGCTTCGTCTGGAGGGGTCTTTGAGGTGGTGGCGGATGGGAAACTGGTCTTTTCTAAAAAGGGCTTAAATCGTTTCCCCGAGGAGGGGGAGGTTGCCCACCTGCTCCAGGCCATGGGCCGGCAGGAGTGAATCGCCGCATCAGTCAGGTTTATGCACTTCCAGACAATTGGAGACGCAGCTGTCGCAATTGTTTTTCTGCTTGCCTCTTGCACAGTAATCGGCAAAGCCCTTGATCATATCGTCACCGCCTCGCGGGCAGATCTGCATGAATTCGGTAAAACTGATCATTCTCGCGATGATTTCCGTGGGAGCGGCGTGTTCGATCCGACAGGCACCCTCTTCGGCGACGGTATCATTGATTGACAGGACCTTGATGAAGAAGTGCTTTAGGGCCTCATGGCGAAAGATGACATCCTCGGCCACTTTTTTCCCCTCGTCCGTCAAGGTGATGGCCTCGTAGGGGGAATAATTGATGAGGCCTCTTTTCGAGAGGGCCCGCAATGCCTCGGTAACCGAGGCCCGGCTGACATCGAGGCGGGCGGCTATTTCCTTGCTCCTGGCAACCAGCTTGGCTTCAATTATATGATATATGGCCTCAATGTAATCTTCAAGGCTGGCGCTGAGGTCCGTTTTTCCTTTCATATTGAACTGTTGGAAAAAAATGGGTATGGAGATCTTGAAACGTGGCCGGCTGCGATCGACGTTTGCACCGGACACTGTAAATAAAGTAACGTACCGTCCTTTTGCCGGAGAGTCAAGCAAGGACTTATATTATGGAAATGTGAGAGAGAACTGATGCTCTGCGAATTGCGAGTAAAGAATCTGGCGCTCATCGAATCCCTTGAACTGAGTTTTGACCAGGGCAAATCCTCCGGTCTGGTGGTAATGACTGGGGAGACCGGTGCCGGTAAATCCATTATGCTGCGGGCCATTCAACTGCTGACCGGCGGCAGGGCATCGGTCGACTGGATCCGCAGCGGTGCCGACGCCTGTGAGGTGGAGGCGCTCTTTGAACTCAACCCCCGGCATGGACGTCTGTTGCAAAAACTCGAGGAGAGCGGCTTCGGCAGTGATACCTCGGTAGTGATCCGACGATTCTTCAACAGTTCCGGGCGCAGCCGGTTTTATGTCAACGGCTCCCTCGCCACCGCCAAAAGCGTGGCGGAGTTGACGGTCGATATGTTGAACGTCGCCAGTCAGCACGATCATCAGCAGCTGTTGCAGCCGAGCCTTCATCTTGATCTGCTCGACACTCTGGGGGAGCTGTGGCTGGAAAGGCAGGAACTGGCCAAGACTTTTCAGCTGTGGCAGGAGAAAAAAGAAGCACTGCTGGCCCTCAGGCGCCAGGAACAGGAAAAGGAGCAGAAGCAGGATTTTCTCAAGTTTCAAATGAACGAGATCAGGCAGGCGACATTGGAGGCCGGGGAAGAAGAACTGCTGGCGACCGAGAAAAAAAGGCTGAAGAATGCCCAGACCCTGATCAAGGTCAGTCAGGAAAGCTATTGGCTTTTGGCCACCGATCTGCTTGACGGTCTGACCCAGCTCCGCCAGAACATGGGACAGCTGGCGGCACTCGATGCCGATGCCGGCAGGCTTGCCGAAGAGATCAGCGGCTATACCTTTCTCGCTGAAGACCATATCAGGCAACTGCGGGAGTATCGGGACGGTCTCCAGGACGACCCCTATCGCCTCGATCAGGTTAATGAACGTCTCGATCTCCTCCAGCAGCTGAAACGAAAATACGGTGGCACGATTGAAGAAATTCTCGACTTTGCGACCAAATGTGAGGCCGAAGTGCGCCATTTCGAGAACATGGATAAGACCATCGCCGCTCTGGAAATGGAGCTGGATACTCTGGAAAAGGGCTTGATCGCCCAGGCTCGGCAACTTTCCCGGAAACGGCAGCAGACCGGGTGGGATATGGAAAAGGCGATGGCCGAAGAACTGGCCTCGCTGGCTTTTGACCGGGCCGGTTTTCATGTCAAATGGCAGGAAATCGACACCGTTCCCGAGAAAATGCGGGCAAGCGGCTGGGACCGGGGAGAATTTTATTTTTCCGCCAACCCCGGTGAACCGCCGAGGCCCTTGGCAAAAATTGCCTCGGGCGGGGAATTGTCGCGGCTGATGCTGGCGATGAAATGTCTTCTGGCAAAAAAGGATATGGTCGAAACGGTAATTTTCGATGAGGTCGATGCCGGCATCGGCGGTCAGGCGGCGGAGGCGGTAGCGACAAAGATCCAGGAGCTGGCCGGTCACCATCAGGTCTTCTGTATTACCCATCTGCCGCAGATAGCAGCCCGCGGCACCCTGCATTTCCAGGTATCGAAAACGGTCGATGATGGCCGTACCCAATCGGCGGTGGTCCGCCTCTCACCCGAGGCACGGGTGCGAGAACTGACAAGGATGCTCGCCGGCGACTCGGCAACCGAACAGACCGCGGCCTGGGCGGAACAGCTGCTGCGCAAGGGAGGCGCCCGGGCATGAAGAACATCAAGGCGCTGTCGCTTTTTTCCGGAGGACTCGACTCCATTCTGGCGACGCGGCTGATCATGGCGCAAGGGGTTGCAGTCGAAGCGGTTCAGTTCGTCACCCCTTTTTTCAACTACGCCATTCTCGAGGATATCGTCGGACACCAGGAGCGGGTACGGCACCGCTACGGCATTGAAGTGCTGGTCGAGGACATCAGCCCGGGCTATCTCCGGCTGCTCCACAACCCGGTCCACGGCTTTGGCAAAAACTTCAATCCCTGCATCGACTGCAAGATCCTGATGCTGGCCCGGGCCAAAGAGATGCTGACCGAGCGCGGCGCCTCGTTCCTCATTTCCGGAGAAGTCCTCGGTCAGCGGCCGATGTCCCAGCGCCGGGACACCCTCAACGTCATCGAACGAGATTCCGGCACCCGCTCGCTGCTCCTCCGTCCACTCTGTGCCCAGCTGCTGACCGAGACGATGCCGGAACGGCTGGGCTGGGTGGATCGCAGCAAGCTTCTGCGGCTGAGCGGCCGGGGCCGTTCGGCCCAGATCGCCCTGGCGGCGCAGTTCGGGATCACCGAGTTTCCAGCTCCGGCCGGCGGCTGCACCCTTGCTGACCCGATTCTCGGCCGGCGTATCAAAGAGATATACGCCGCCGATTCGGTGCTGCAGAGCGAGGAGATCACCGTTGCCGACATCCGCATGCTGCTTCTCGGCCGGCAGTTTGTCCTGCCGGGCGGGGGCTGGCTGATTGTCGGCCGAGATGAGAGGGAAAACGACATCCTGGCAAAACTTGCCGGGGCGGAAGACGCCGTCCTGTTGATGGAAGAGTGGCCGGGACCGACGGTGATCGTCAAAAAGGCGGCCGGCCGCTACCCCCTCGCGGCGGATCTGGCGAAGGCCCTGGCCCTGGCCGCTGCCCTGGTGGTGCGTTACGGCAAAAAACTGCCGCTGGCCAAGGTCGCGGGCGAGGTGACCTGCATCCTCGGTGATTCCCGTCAGGTCATCGCCGCCGGGCCTTTGGCCGATGAGGTCTTTCAGACCTGGCGGTTGCTCTAAACGCTGGCCGGGCCACCGTCCCAGGCACTAAACAGCTCGTCGACGGCGGTAAAGTAGGATGCCAGGCTGCTGCTTTTCAGGATCTTTTTCTGTAATCTCTCCTGCCCAGGAAACGACACGATCAGGTAGGCCCAGAGCTGCTTGACCCGGCCGAGAATATGGGAGTCCCCCGATAACCGTTTCTGGTAGCGGCTTAAGAGATCCTGATGGAAGGCGTAGAGCCGGGTTTTCCGCTGGGCGTCGCCCGTCGGCGGGAAGCCTTTGATCTCCTCCGCCAGCAACGGGTTGGCGAGGGCACCTCGGCCGATCATCCAGCGATTAACAGTCGGAAAGCGGGCGGCAAGGGCCTTGTAGGTGACAAGATCGTTGATGTCGCCGTTGTAGACGAGGCGGTGGCTGGTCTGGCGCTGGCAGGCGGTAAAGCTGTCGGGGTCGGTGACCCCTTTGTAGAGCTGTTTGCCGAGTCGGGTGTGGATAATGATCTCTTTCAGGGCAAAGCGGTCGAGTTCCGGCAGAAGGTGGACCAGTTCCGAGCGGTCGTGGTAGCCGAGCCGGGTCTTGATCGACACCTCGATGTCCAACTCCGGCATGACCTGGCTGAGGATGGCGACGATGGTCTCCGGGTAGGGCAGAAGCCCTGAGCCCCGGTGTTTGCGGGCAACCATCGGAGCCGGGCAGCCGAGATTCCAGTTGATGTGGCGATAACCCATTTCCTGGAGGCGCCTGGCGAGAGTGACGAAGGTCTCGGGGTCGGTGTTGAGGAGCTGGGGGACGACCGGCAGGCCGTTGTTGTGCCGAGGCAGCACATCTCTCAGCATGGCATCGCCATAGAGAGACTTCCGTTGCGGCGTGATGAAGGGGGCGACGGCAGCGTCAAAGCCGCCGAAGTGCTGATGCAGGGTATCCCGGAACAGGGCATCGGTGAGGCCGCGGATCGGTGCCAGATAGAGAAAGGGTCGGGTGTCGGACATAGGATGAATATAGTCAAGAGGAATGGGAAAGGAAAGGGTGCAGCGCGTGTCATCGGAGAAATTACCGCAATTCAAGGTATCCTGGTCCAGACCGGTGGAGCGGGCATTGTTCCGGCTGGCTGCTGGAAACGCGAGCTCTTTTTACCTGGTCGGCGGTACGGTGCGGGACTGGTTGCTGGGGCGGGAGTCGCATGACCTTGATGTCGCCGTCCCCGGCCATGCCATGGATGTTGCCCGGCGGTTCCGGGCGGAGCTCGGGGGTGGTGCTCTTGTTGATCTTTCCGGTCCGGAAGACGAAGCGGTGCGGGTGGTTTGGCAGAAGGAACAGATCGATTTTGCCGCCTTTCGCGGCGGGGACGCGGCCATCGAAGCGGATCTCCGACTGCGGGACTTTACCGTCAATGCCATGGCCTTCGACCTGGCCGATCTGGAAAAGGGCGACAAGCAGCCTGTTCTCCTCGATCCGACCGGCGGCCTCGCCGACCTCAGAGCGGGCCGGATCCGCCATTGTCCCGGGGCTTTTGGTGCCGACCCGGTGCGAATGCTGCGCGGCTATCGGCTCTCCGCCACCCTGGGCTTTCATCTGGCAGGACCGACGCGGGCGGCGGTAAAACGCCACGCCTTTCGCATCGCCGAAGTCGCGGCCGAAAGGATCGGCTATGAACTTTCCCTGATTTTTTCTTCGCCGCGAACCGCGGTGACCCTGGAAGCCATGGCCGGCGACGGTCTATTGCCCTTCCTGCTGCCGGAACTCTACCTGGCGGAGGGGGTGGAACAGCCGGAATTTCACCATCTTGACGTGTTTGGCCACAGTTTTCTGGCCCTGCGGATGATGGAGGAGATCATTGCCGACCCGCACCGATATTTTCCGGGAAGTGTGGTGGGGATGGTCAAAGACTATCTCCACCTGGACAATGCCGTGCGTTGTCTGAAGTGGGCGGCGATACTCCATGATCTCGGAAAACCGGCGACACGGGCCATGCCGGCCAACGAAACGGGCCGGGTCACTTTCTATCGCCATGACGAGGTGGGTGCCCTGATTTTTCGGGAGTTTGCCGGGCACAGCCGATGGAGCCGGGCGGATATCGAGCGTACCGGCGGGCTCATCGGCATGCATATGCACCCTTTCCATCTGTGCAATGTGGCGCGGGGGGCTCGACTGACCAGGCGCGCGGCCTTGAATCTCTGCCGGCGGGCGGGCGTGGATCTGCCGGGTCTCTTCATGCTGGCGATGGCCGACAGCCTGGCGAGCAGAGGGGAAAAGAAGCCGGCGCGGATGGAAGAGGAATTGATAGTGCTGTTCGATACCGTTAAGAAGATTTATAATGACCACATCGAGCCGGTTCTCCGTGGTCCGCGACTGCTGTCCGGCCGTGATCTCATTACGGAATTCGCCCTGGAACCCGGGCCGCTCTTTGCGACAATACTTGAGGAGTTGGAAGCGGTCAGGGTCGAAGGGACGGTGACCGATCGGCAATCGGCGCTTGCCTGGGTTGCTGCCTATCTACGGGACATTGAACCGGACCGGTCACCCTCCTGAAGGAGTGGGAGGACCGCCGGTTTTCGTCTTGTCAAAGAACAATAAATGGACTACAACGTGCGTAAAATAAACGATTACTATTCGAAAAAAGCGAAAAAGGAAAAATATCCCGCTCGGTCCATCTATAAACTTGAGGAAGTGCAGCAGAAGTATAAACTCCTCGGCCATGGCGACAGCGTCCTGGATCTCGGTTGTTTTCCGGGCAGCTGGTCGCTGTATGCCGCGGAGGTCGTCGGTCCCAAAGGAATTGTCGTCGGAGTCGACCTCCAGCAGGTGGAGCAGGTCGCCAGGCCAGGCGGAGCGCCGATGCACTGGTTGTGTCAGGATATCATGACCCCGGAGATGATTACCGCGGTTCGCCAGTTTCGTCCGGCCTTTCGCGTCCTGATCTCGGATTTGGCCCCGAGAACCACCGGCAGCAGATGGGCGGATGCTCAGCAGTCACTGCTCCTGGTGCGACGAACTCTGGCCATTGCCGAAGAGCTGTTGCTGAACAAGGGCCATTACCTGTGCAAGGTCTTTCAGGGCGAGGATTTTCCGGGCTTGATCGATGAGATGAAAAAACGTTTCGCGATGGTAAAAGTGCTGAAACCAAAAAGCTCCCGGATCGAGAGCAGAGAGGTTTTTGTTCTGGGGATGGAATATTTGAAGCCGGTTTTCGAAAAAGAATTACCGCCGGCGAGTATGCTTTAAAAAACAATTAATGGGTGTGGTATATGTCTGGACATTCAAAGTGGTCAACAATTAAGAGAAAAAAAGGGGCCATTGATGCCAAGAGGGGGAAAATTTTCACCCGCTTGATCAAAGAAATTACGGTTGCCGCCCGGGCGGGAGGCGGAGACCCGGAGGGCAACCCCCGGCTGCGGACGGCGGTGGCGGCGGCAAAGACCGAAAACATGCCCAAGGATAATATAGCGAGGGCCATCAAAAAGGGCACCGGTGAGATCGCCGGGGAAATCTACGATGAGATCATGTACGAAGGCTACGGTCCCGGCGGGGTTGCCGTGCTGGTGGAATGCATGACCGACAACCGCAACCGGACGGTCGCTGATGTCCGCCATTTTTTTGCTAAGTGCAACGGCAATCTCGGCGAGTCGGGTTGCGTTTCGTGGATGTTTGATAAAAAGGGCCTCATTCTCATCGACAAGAAAAACACCACCGAGGAGCAGTTGATGGACCTTGCCCTTGAAGCCGGGGCCGAGGACGTGGTCGAGGAAGGGAGCGAATTTCAGATCCATACCGCACCGGAGGAATTTGAAAATGTCCGCGCCGCC
>JBBRGP010000091.1:0-8899 GCA_038224105.1 Desulfobulbales bacterium
GGACCCGGTGCCACTTCCCGCTCTGCCACCTTCGGTAGCCGTCGGCATTCCGGCTGATACCCTGCAGCGAAGACCCGATATCCGCAAAGCCGAACGCCAGCTCGCCGCCCAAACCGCCCAAATCGGGGTAGCAACCGCCGAACTTTATCCATCTTTCACACTGACTGGCTCCATCGGCCTTGACGCCCTTTCTGCCGGCAAACTCTTCAACTCCGCCAGCGGCGGTTACTCCTTTGGCCCCAGTGTCAGCTGGAGAGTTTTTGATGGAGGTTCTACAGCTGCCAATATTCGCCTGCAATCCTCTCTGCAGCAGGAAGCTGCGGCCAAATACAAGGCCACGGTCCTCTCGGCTCTGGAAGAAGTGGAAGGTGCTTTGGTCACCTACGCCCAGGAGCAAAACCGCTATCAGGCCTTGCTGGAAGCAGTGACCGCCGCAAAAATTGCCGCGACGCTCGCCGACCTGCAATATCAAGCGGGATTAATCAATTTCACCGAGGTCCTTGATGCAAAACGGTCGCGACTCTCGCTTGAAGATCAGCTAGCAACGAGTGCGGCAACCAAGGCCGGCAACCTGGTGCGACTGTACAAGGCCCTCGGCGGGGGCTGGATGTCTCTTCTCCCAGAAACAACTCCACTCAGCGGGAAACAACAATAATGGCGACGAATACTCCAGCAAATGAACAATCAACCGGGCTGGCCGAAATCCTCGACCAGCAGAAAAAAATAGATAAAAGAAAGCGGTGGAAACGACGGTTGAGCTGGCTCATTGCCATCCTCCTGCTCGCGGCTGCCGGCATTTTATGGACAATGCGCGACACAACCAAGACCTTTCACTACAAAACCCAGCCGGCGCACCGCGGCGATATTACTATCACCGTCAGTGCCACCGGTAATCTCCAGCCGACCAATCAGGTGATTATGGGCAGCGAACTATCCGGTACCGTCAAATCGGTCGAGGTCGACTACAATGATCAGGTGCGCATCGGGCAGATCCTGGCCCGACTGGACAGCACAAAATTGTCGGCACAGATCCTTCAGTCCCAGGCCGCCCTCGACGCTACCCACGCCAAGGTTCTGCAAACCCGGGCAACCGTTAAGGAAACCAACATTGCCCTGGGACGTCTGCAGGAGGTCGGCCGACTCAGCAATAACAAGGGACTCTCGCAGAAGGATCTCGATGCCGCCCTGGCCGCACTTGACCGCGCCAAGGCCGACTTTGCCGGCGCATTGGCCGCAGTAGCCCAGGCCGAGGCCACCCTCAAACTGAACCTGACCGATCTCGCCAAAACCGAGATTCGCTCGCCGATCAACGGCCTTGTTCTGACCCGATCGGTTGAGCCCGGCCAGACCGTGGCCGCCTCGCTTCAGGCCCCGGTATTGTTCACTCTCGCCGAAAATCTGGCGCAGATGGAACTGCACGTCGATGTTGACGAGGCGGATGTCGGCAAAGTCCAGGCTGGACAAAAGGCAACTTTCGCCGTCGATGCCTACCCAGACCGCAGATATCCGGCGGAAATTACCCAGATTCGCTTCGGGGCAAAAACCACCAGCGGCGTGGTCACCTACGAGACCATCCTCAAGGTCGATAACTCTGACCTGTCCCTCCGCCCGGGAATGACCGCCACCGCCGATATTACCATCATCAAAGTCGTCGACGCCCTGCTCGTCCCCAACACGGCGTTGCGCTTTGCCCCGAAAAGTACCGACGGAGCCACGAGAAGCAGGAGCGGAGGCAGTATCCTCAGTAAACTCATGCCGCAACCGCCTCCCCGCTCCGGCAAACGGAAAGAAGCAGGCGGAGCAACAAAGAGCGCACAAAGGGTGTGGACCCTGATCGACGGCCAACCGAGCGCCGTTGCGGTCAGCGCCGGCCAGAGCGATGGCTCCTCCACCCAGATTCTCGGCGGCGACCTGCAAGCCGGCATGGAAATCGTGCTCAGTGAAGAGAGTACCAAGAAATGAACAGCCGCGAAGCAACAAGGAGCGCCGCCCCCCTCATCGAGCTGCAGGGCGTCACCAAGATATACGGTGCCGGCGTCGCCGCCATGCCGGCCCTGCGGGGCATAGATCTGGTTATTGAGGCCGGAGAATTCGTGGCGGTCATGGGCCCGAGCGGCTCCGGCAAGTCAACCTGTATGAACATTCTCGGCTGCCTCGATAAGCCGACTTCCGGAACATTCCTCTTCGAGGGGTTCGAGGTCGGCGGCCTGTCCCGCGATCAGCTGGCGGTGATGCGCCGCAGCTGCCTGGGCTTTATCTTCCAGGGGTTCAATCTTTTAAACCGGACTTCGGCCCTGGAAAATGTCGAACTGCCCCTGATCTACCGTGGCGTCCCGGTCGCCCTGCGCCATCGCCGGGCGCGGGCGGCCCTCGCCACCGTTGGCCTGGCCGGCTGGGAAAGCCATACCCCCGGAGAACTGTCGGGCGGCCAACAGCAACGGGTGGCCATCGCCCGGGCCATTGTCACCGAACCGAAGGTCCTGCTCGCCGATGAGCCCACCGGCAACCTTGATTCCGCCCGCAGCCGTGAGGTCATGGAACTGTTGACAACGTTCAACCGCCAGCAGGGGCTAACCGTGATTATGGTCACCCACGAACCGGATATGGCCGCCTACGCCGGACAGCAGATCCATTTTATCGACGGCCTGATCAACAGCGCCGCCTTGACCGGGAGGACCCTCTGATGTTCTGGGAAACCATTAGTCTGGCATTCCGGGAAATTCGCCGCAATGTTCTGCGCTCGTCGCTGACCATTCTCGGCATCGTTATCGGCGTTGCCGCGGTCATTACCCTGGTCACCCTGGGCGGCGGGGCCACCGCCCAGGTCGCCGCCGAGATTTCAAGTCTTGGCAGCAACCTCATTCAGGTTAGGGCCGGCCAGGGCTTTCGCGGCCCAGGCCGGACCAGCGGCACCGCCAAACCGTTCAAATTGGACGATGCCAAGGCCATCGCCCAGCAGATCAGCGGCATTGCCGCGGTGGCCCCGAACGCCTCGCGCTCGGCCCAGGTCATCGCCGGCAATACCAACTGGTCGACGAGCATCACCGGCAGCACCAACGACTTTCTCTTTGTGCGCAGCTGGTCGCTGGCCAACGGCCGCTCCTTTGCCGAGAGCGAAATCCGCTCCGGCAAGGCGGTGTGCATCCTGGGGGCGACCGTCAAGAGAGAACTGTTCGGCGAGCAGGACCCGCTGGGAGCATCGGTCCGCTTCAACACCATCACCTGCCAGGTGATCGGCGTTTTCGAGGCCAAAGGCCAGTCAAGCGGCGGCAACGACCAGGACGACTTCATCCTCGTCCCCCTGCGCACCCTGCAACGGCGGCTGGCCGGTAATACCGATATCAACGCCATCTTCGTCTCGGCGCAGGACGGCGTCTCCACCACCAAGGTCAAGGAAGATATTGAACGGCTGCTGCGCGAACGGCGGCGTCTCGGCGAAGGCCAGGACGACGATTTCTTCGTCCGCGATATGCAGGAAATCATGAGCACGCTTACCGGCACCACCCGCATCCTCACCACCCTTCTCGGGGCGGTGGCGGCGGTCAGCCTTCTGGTCGGCGGCATTGGGATCATGAATATCATGCTCGTCTCGGTCACCGAAAGGACCCGCGAGATCGGCATCCGCCTGGCCATCGGGGCGATGGAGCAGGATGTGCTGATGCAGTTTCTCGTCGAGGCAGTGGTTCTGTCATCCTTCGGCGGCCTCTTTGGTATAGCCTTTGGCCTTGGCGCCGCGGCTCTCGGCGCCAAGGCGATGAACATGCCTTTTATCTTCAATCCCGGCATCGTCGCCCTCGCCTTTGTCTTTTCCGGCGGCGTCGGCATCGTCTTTGGCTTCTTCCCGGCCCGCAAGGCGGCAAGGCTCGACCCTATCGAGGCCCTGCGCCATGAGTGAGGGTGGCTGAATGCCCATCCCTCAATAGCGACGTTGTTGTCTTTTGATGAAAACCGGTCAGCCGCCGTACCGCTGTTCAATGATCAGCGCCGCCCGGATCAGCCAGGAAACGACGGTGACGCCGAGCGCCAGGATGCCGAGGGTCACCGACAGTTCGACCCAGGTCGGCAGATAATCGACGACCTCTCCGAGCGGCGACGGGATGAGGCCCGGGACGATCAGGCCGATGCCTTTTTCCATCCAGATCGCGACAAAGAGAAAGGCGCAGGCGGGCAGCAGCACCTTGGGATTGTTCTGGCCGGGGTTGAAGGCGAGGACCAGGGTTGCCACGAGATTGACGGAGACCGAGGTCCAGATCCACGGGACCAGGGAAGAGTGGCCGTCCATCCCGAAAAACAGGTAGATCGCGCTGCTCGAATGGTGGGTCGGAAAGTAGAACTCCTTGAAGATTTCCGAAAAGAGCATGAGCAGGTTGATGATCGCCGAGATGACGATGATCAGCCGCAGCTTGTTGAAGACGCTCCGGTCGATTTTGTAGGTGGTGCAGCTGTGGATGACCGCGAGGATCAGGGCGATCAACGCCGGTCCGGCGGCAAAGGCCGAGGCGAGAAAGCGCGGCCCAAGCAGCGGATTGTTCCAGAACGGCCGGGCCGGCAGCCCCTGATAGAGAAAGGCAGTGACCATATGGATCGAGAAGGCCCAGAAGATCGAGAGAAAGACGAACGGCCGGTACTTCCGCTCATCCGCCTTCCGCCCCATATAGTGGCTGTAGAGGATATAGGCCGGCACCAGGCCGTTGAGCAGGAGATAGCCGTTCAGTACCAGGACGTCCCAGGCGAGAATCGACGAGGGAAAGTTGAAGATGCCGATCCCGGGAATGAGGTGCCAGGCCTGGAGGGGGCCGCCGAGATCGACGGCGATGAAGGCAAGGCACATGACCAGCGCCCCCACCGCCACCCCTTCGCCGATAATGACCACCCGGTGAAAGTTGGGGTCATGGAAGACGTAGGCCGGCAGGATGAGCATGACCGCGGCGGCGGCGACGCCGACCAGAAAGGTGAAATTGGAGATATAAAAACCCCAGCTGACAATGTCGTTCATGCCGGTGACCGACAGCCCGAACCTTGCCTGCAGGGAATAGGCGTAGAGCCCGAGCCCCATGCACAGCAGGAGCAGCAGTCGGAAGAGCTGAAAACCGACGCCGCCCCGCAGGTTCCAGCGAAAGACATCGACGACGAAGGTTCGGACATTTCTGTTCGGAGGTGTGCTCATGGTGTGCCTCGGGATGGAGTCAATCGATGAAATACCAGAATTTTGGTTCGGTACCGAGTTCTTCCTTCATCCGGAAGACCTTTTTGTGCTTTAAGACATAACGGATCTCGCTGTTCGGGTCGAACAGGTTGCCAAAGACCCGCGACCCGGTCGGGCAGGCCTCGACACAGGCCGGGAGCTTGCCTTTTCTGGTCCTCTGGATGCAGAAGGTGCATTTCTCCATCTTTCCCACCGGCCGCAGGCGGTTGCCGAGATAGTGCTGCCTGGTGGTAATCTCCTCCTTCGGTATTTCCGCCCGGCCCCAGTTGAAACGGCGGCCATAGTAGGGACAGGCGGCCTGGCAGTAGCGGCAGCCAATGCACCAGTCGTAGTCGACGACGACAATGCCGTCCGGTTCCTTCCAGGTCGCCCGGGTCGGACAGGCCTTGGTGCAGGGGGGATTTTCACAGTGGAAGCACTGGGTCCCCATATAGAACTTGTTGTCGACCGGCACCTCATGAAAGTACTGGCCGTCGCCGGTGCTCGGATCGAGCTGCCCCGGCTCCATTTCAAAGATGCGGATATACTGGGTGTTGGTCTTCCGGTCGAGGTTGTTTTCCTTGACGCAGGCGGTCACGCACTCCATGAAGCCTTCGCAACGGGTGATGTTGAAGGCATAGCCGTACAACACCCGCGGCAGCGGCGGTTCACTGCCGATCTGCAGTTCCAGGCCGTCGCGAAGGGCCGCCAGCCGTTCCAGCCGGGTAACGGTCCCCGCCTTTTCCTCTTCGGTCATCAGCTGGTAATTCTTTTTGAAGAACTCCTGCCAGCGCAGCCGCAGTTCCTCATTGGTCGCCGCATCGGCACCGGGCACGCAACCGGTGACCAGAGCGGCACTGGCCGCCGCCGCTCCGATCGACAGGTTTTTCAGAAATGCCCGGCGGCTGCACTTTTTTTCGCCCGGGGCAGCGACAGATTCGTGGTGTTCCTGTTGTTTTTCTTGGTCGTCGTACGGTAAATTCATCGGTTCCCCCGTCAGTTCAACGGCACGGCATAGGTGGCCGGAAAGCGCTTGGCGAATCGCGGCGCATGCGGGTTATGGCAGGTCGTGCAATTATAGACCACCCGCTCGCCGGCCCAATAGGTCGCCCGTTTGCCGTGGGCGCCGCCCAGCCAGTCGCGCTTCTGGCGAAAATGGCACTGGCCGCAGAGCTGATAGCTGTGATCGTAGTCAATTTTACTGCCCTTTTTGTCCTCGAGAAAGTCACGGTCCCGCGGATGATGGCAATCGATGCAGGCCAGGGCGCTGCCCTCCCGGCCATGATCGATGACGACATTGCCATGGGTCAGGGCAAAAGCGTCTTTCACCCGCACCTCTTTATCGGTATGGCAGCTGCTGCAGCGGAAGCGTTCGATTGCCTGTTTTCTCGCCAGGACCAGGAAAGATCCGCCCTGGTACTCTTCCCTGGCCAGCACGGTCGGCTGCACGGTCGGCTGGACCTGTCGGACCGCCCGGTTGTCGTACGGAGCATCGACGGCCTTGACCGTATCGAGAAAGGAGCTATCACCGGCCACCCCCGGCCCGACCTCAACCACCAAGAGCGCCAGGAGCAGCAAACCGCCCCCGCCTAACCAGCCGACCACACCCCTCATTGCTGTTTTCATCGGATTCTGCCTGTCGCCTCGAGGTTACTTTCTTGTAAATTCACGAAAAACCAGCTGCTGTTCGGCCGGCACATGGCATTGCCGACAGTGGCCGCGGGGACCATGCTCGACCCGTATCTCCACCACCGCCGCCGGACCGGTATGGCAGGCGATGCAGTTTTCCCGAAGCTGCAGGCTGTGCGGGATAGGGGGCGGCGAGCCGGGCAGAAACGACCGGCCGAGACGAGGCGGGTCAATCGATTGCCAGGTGGTTGCAACCAGGGGTTTTTCCGTCACCCGTTCGGCATGACACTGGAAACACAGCGTGTTTTCCGGATGCGGGGTGACCGGCGCGAATTTGCCGAATTCCTGGCTGTAGCCGCCCTTGCCGTGGCAGGCCAGGCAGTCGGTGGCCTTGCCGCTGAAGGTTTGATCGACCGGATGGGGAATCGGCGGCGGCGAACCCGGGTACTGACGCAGGCTATAAAAGCCGGCCAGGTTGCGCGCCCCGGAGTCGGCAACCAGGTAGGGTTCGGGAACGGCATTGGCGGCGGTAAAGAATTTTCGGCTCTGGTGGTCAAAGTCGTCAAGACCGGCGCCAGCTGACCAGGCTCTGTTCCCGCTGAGAGTGAAAATTCCCAGGCAGCAGAAGGCGGTGGCGGTCACCGCCCACTTCTTTCTCGGTGCTGTTCGTGTCATCATGCTTTCTCCAGTCTAACCGCGCACTTTTTATAGTCCGGCTGCTTGGAAATCGGGCAGAAGGCGTCTAACGTGACCTCGTTGATCAGATAGCTTTCATCGAAGAACGGCACAAACACCATGCCCCGCGGCGGCACGCCCCGGCCGTTGATCTGGGCCGGCATGGTGATCTCGCCGCGCCGGGAGATGATCTTGACCTTTTCGCCGTTCACCACCCCAAGGTCCGCGGCGTCCTCCGGATGCAGTTCGACATAGGAGGCCGGCACCGCATTGTGGAGGACCGGGACGCGCCGGGTCATCGTCCCGGTATGCCAGTGTTCGATGACCCTGCCAGTATTGAGCCAGAAGGGATATTCGCGGTCCGGTGATTCCGCCGCCGGTTCGTAGGGCCGGGCCCAGATCCAGGCGCGGTTGTCCTTTTTGCCGTAAAAATCAAAATTCTTGCCGTTGCCGCAGGCCGGATCGTACTGCGGGTTGAACCGCCAGCGGGTCTCCTTGCCGTCGACAAACGGCCACTGCACCCCCGAGCGCTCGGTGAGCACCTGGTACGGGGCCATTTCATGCTTTGGCCCGGCGTGAAAGCGCCGGTATTCCTCCCAGATCTTTTCGATATAGTTGTCCTTGCTCCAGGGGAACTGCTTCTCAAAACCGAGTCTTCTGGCGACCTCGATGATCTGCCAGGTATCCGACATCGCCTCGCCCGGCGGATCGACGATCTGGCCGAAATGCTGAGTCCGTCGCTCGGAGTTGCCGAACAGCCCCTCCTTTTCGATCCACATCGCCGCCGGCAGGATAACATCGGCGACATCGGTGGTCGGGGTCGGATAGACATCGGAAACCACCACGAAGCGGTCGTCCTTTAGGGCGCCGTTGCGGTAGCGCTTGAGGTTGGGCATGGTGACCATCGGATTGGTCACCTGGATCCAGATGAACTTGATATCGCCGCGGTCAAGGGCGCGAAACATCTCGACCGTATGGTAGGTCGGCTTGGGGTCGATGTTCTCGACCGGCACCTCCCAGATCTCAGCGGCCATCCGCCGGTCGTGTTCGCTTACGACTGTACCGTGCGGCAGGGCATGGGTCAAAGTGCCGACCTCGCGGACGGTGCCGCAGGCACTCGGCTGCCCGGTCAGCGAAAACGGGCTGTTGCCGGGGGTTGAGATCTTGCCGACCAGCAGATGAATGTTGTAGACCAGATTGTTGATCCAGGTCCCCCGGGTATGCTGGTTCATGCCCATGCACCAAAAGGAGGTAACCTTCAGTGCCGGGTCGCCGTAGAGGGCCGCCAGGTACTTGATATCTCTTGCCGAAACCCCGGAGATCCTTTCAACCTTTTCCGGGCTATAGTCGGCCAGAAACTTTTTATAGTCCTCGAAACCGATCGCTTCGTCCTGGTCGGTGAAGGCGAAG
>JBBRGP010000092.1:0-8723 GCA_038224105.1 Desulfobulbales bacterium
GGAAATGAGCGGGGGCTACCGCTTGACCACCAATAACCGGATGGAAATGCTCGCCGCGGTCATTGCCCTCGAAGAGTTGCGGGGCTGCTCCGGGCCGGTGGACCTCTATTCCTACTCCAGCTATCTGGTGAACGGCATCACCAAGGGCTGGGCGCGGAAGTGGCGGGACCGCGATTGGCGCAGGGCCGATGGCGGGGCGGTCCTGAACGTCGATCTTTGGCAAAAGCTGCTTCTTTTGACCGACACGGCCGATGTCCGGTTCCACTGGGTGAAGGGTCATGCCGGCAACGCATGGAACGAACGGTGCGATACCCTGGCGGTGGCGGCGACGCACCGGGCCGACCTGCCGGTCGATCACCATTATGAGGAAACATCGAGCAGCAAGCGAGAATTTTGTGAGCAAAGAACTCTTTAAAGGCGCGATCCTGTTCGGCCCGGTGCCGGCGGTGCTGGTGACGACGGTAGACCGGGAGGGGCGGACCAATGTCTTCACGGTCGGCTGGACCGGGGTTGCCTGTTCCCGTCCGCCGATGGTCACCATCGCCGTGCGCAAGGAACGGTTGTCTTATGAGAATATCCGGGCCACCGGCGAGTTCGTCATCAATCTGACCACTCGGCAGATGGTGAAAATGACCGATTTCTGCGGCTGCCGTTCAGGGCGCGGGATCGACAAAATCAAACATTTCGGCCTGGAGCTCGAGCCCGGCGTCGACGTCCGGGTCCCTTCCCTGAAAATAAGCCCGGTGGCCCTGGAATGCCGGGTCCATAGTGTTACCGAACTGGGCACCCATGACCTGTTTATCGCGGAAATAGTGCGCAACAAGGTGGAGAAGGGGCTGATCGACAGGAGCGGTAAGATCCAGTTGGGACAGGCGGGGTTGCTCGCCTATTGCCACGGGGAGTACTTTGCCCTCGGTCGCCAATCCCTGGGAACTTTCGGCCATTCCGTTGCCGGCCGGACGGTCGGACAGGTCAAAGAGGCTCACAGGAAGCGGGCCGGCAGGGTAAAAAAAAGTTGATCTCGGTCCCCGGGAGAGAGTTGCCAGCCCCCGCCAGACCCGCTTTTACCAGATATAGGCGCTAGCCTTTTTACCCATGATCTCTATCCGGTAAATTCGGGCGGCGGCACGTCCGGCAATGCCGTAACAGACATGCAGGGGCAGAAGGTGCTCCGCGCGAGGGTGACAAAAGCGAGCCTCGGGAGCCAGGTCCCAGTGCAGCAGCCGCCTCTCCCGTTGTTCCTCACTTAATTCTTTGTCGGCGAACGTATCGAACAGCCATTGCTCGAAGTCCGCATTTGCCGTGCGCGCCTCCTCGGTTGGGGCCTGAAAGAATGCCTGGAGATTATGAAAAGAAAAACCCGAACCGATGATCAGCAGGTTTTCCCGACGCAGCTGCCTCAGCGCCCTCCCGAGTCTGAGGTGCTCGTCCGGTTGGAGGCCGGCCAGCAGGGAGAGCTGAACACAGGGAATATCTGCCTTGGGATACATGATTTTCAGGGGAATGAACAACCCGTGATCAAAGCCCCGCTGGTCGTCCAGGCCAGCTGCGATGCCATTTTCCACGAGGACCCGGCGGATGGTCCGGGCCAACCGCGGCTTCCCTGGAGCGGGGTAGGCAATGCTGTAGGCCTCCTCGGGGAAACCGTAATAATCGTAGAGGAGGGGCGGGGCCGCCCCGCCGGTAACGGTCGGGAGCGAATTCTCCCAATGGGCGCTGATCACGACAATTGCCGCGGGAGTGACGAGGGTAGCCGGGATCCGTTGCAGAAATTCAACCAATTCCCGGTGCCGTGGCTCGCCGAGCAGCGGTAGTGGGCCGCCGCCGTGGGGGAGATAGATGATCGAACCGACTGGTTCGCCGTCTTCACTGTGGTGCAGCGGGGTAAGGGTCATAATTGGTGGTCCTGGTTGATGTTTGACCTTGCTGAAGGGCGAATTGACCTCATTCAAGGCGTGGTTGCCTGGCGCCGCAACATTAATGGCAAGCACCTTGCCTCGCAGAAACAAAGATTGCCATGGTCGACGAGGAAGTCAAAGCGAGAGTAAGAAAAACGTTGATTTCGAGGGCAAATTTTCCTGACAGTCAGCAGGGAAGGGAACCGTCCTCGAGGGGAAATTGTAAAGAATCCAGATTATCGACCGGGCCGGGAATTGAATTTGCACAACCGATAAAAACAGGATAGGATTGAAGAAAACAAAATTCATGGAGAGAACGACGGATCGGTGCAATATCTTCACTTCACAGGAGGGTTTTATGGCAGAGTCCCTTAAGGTCAAACAGGCGGTCAAGAGAAAATTTCCGACCATCGATATCGATGACAGCCTTGAGACGGCGATGCAGCGGATGGCAGAAAACAACGTCTCGGTCCTTGCCGTCAAGGTTGGCGAAGAGTTGGTTGGGATTGCCACTGTCTGGGATGTGGTGAATGGTCTGGCCAATAACTACGATCGCAAGGCAACCTCGATCTCGACCTTCATGACCAAATGCGAGTTCAACACCGACCATTCCACGAAAAATTCGTGCATCCAGCTGGACGAGGACGAGGATGCGATCTCGGCGATCAAGGTTATGTACGAGGCCGGCGTGAATCACCTGCTGGTGACCGGCGAACGAGGCAGACCGGTAGGGATTGTCTCAAGTCTTGACCTGGTCAAACTCGTTGCGGTTCGGTAAGCACAGCACCGGCTTCTGGAAGGTCGGGTTGGCGCGGGCCGATGATTTTATGATGCGGCTCCGCCCGGTCGGAACAGCCAAATCCCCTTTAATATACGGTTCATTTTAAGAAGTCAGGTCGGTGCTGCGGGCTCTTGCCGGCCAGGATTGTGTCTGCTCTTTGCCATAACAAAAATGGCTGGGTGTTGCGCTTATGTCGTCTGGCGATATCCTGGAGGGCAGAGGGACAGGTCGATGCGGCTGGTATTTTGCGAGACTTCGAATGAACCCCGGTGGATCCCGGGAGGAACAGGATGGAGAGAATCGCTGTCAAATTTGGTGGTTCAAGTGTCGCCGACGGCGGCCAGATCAGGAAGGTTAAGGCCATTCTCAACACCGACCCCCGGCGGCGGGTCGTCGTTGTTTCAGCCCCCGGAAAACGGCAGGCGGGAGAACCAAAGCTTACCGATCTGTTCTATCTCTGTCATAAAATGGCCGCGCTGTCCACCGCGAGCGACATACCTTTTGGCCAGATCCGCACCCGGTTCGCCGAGATTGTCGATGATCTGGGGATGGGTAGCGGTGTTCTTGCACAACTTGACCTCTTCGGGACGGAGCTTCATGCCGGCTGCTCCCGCGATTACGCGGCCTCGCGCGGCGAATATTTTTCGGCCCGGCTGCTCGCCGAATATCTGGGCGGCGAGTTTATCGATCCCGCCGAGCATATTCTCATCCGTGCCAACGGCACTATCGATCCGGAAAGTTACCGGACTTTGGGCGAGCGCATGCGCCGGCCGGAACCGCTCTACGTCATGGCCGGCTTCTACGGCCGGAACCGGGCCGGTGAGGTAAAAACCTTTTCCCGGGGCGGTTCCGACATCTCCGGGGCAATTGCTGCCCGCGCCGCCGGGGCGATCCTCTACGAGAACTGGACCGATACCTCGGGTATTCTCATGGCCGATCCGCGGATCGTCGAGAATCCCCGGACCATTAAAGAGATCTCGTTTCGCGAGATCCGCGAGATGGCCTATATGGGTGCTTCGGTGTTCCATGACGAGGCGATCCTGCCGGTGCGTGAGGCGGCGATTCCGATCCGTATCAAAAACACCAATCGCCCGGGAGATCCCGGCACCCTGATCACCAAGACGCTCAGTGCCGAGACTATTGCCGCCACGGAGATTGCCGGGATTGCCGGCCGGAGGGATTTTTCGATGATCTGTCTCGAGAAGTCCCTGTTGAATAAAGAAGTGGGTTTTGCCCACCGCCTGCTCGGTATTCTCCGCGAACATGGGATGAGCTTTGAGCAATGTCCGTCGAGTATCGACTCGATCAGCGTCATCATCGAAGATGCCCAACTGCGGGGCATGGATGAGGTGGTCGTCGAAGAGATCCGGCGGCAACTCGAACCGGACAGCCTGACCATCGAGAAGAACCTGGCCCTGGTTGCCGTGGTCGGCGAGGGAATGGTGCGGACGGTGGGGATCGCGGCAAAAATATTTACCGCCCTGAAAATGGCGGGTGTCAATGTTCGCGTCATCAACCAGGGCGCTTCGGAGATGAACATCATCATCGGCGTGCATTCGACCGATTATGAGAAGGCGGTGCGAGCACTTTACACAGCCTTTGTCGGCGATCCACGCACCGTGGTCTGAAGAGCCTGTAAGGAAACGATCAGAAATGGTCAAGCTCATTATCAACGGCTCTTCAACAGCAGGATTGTGATCGTTTTTTTTCAGGAAATCGACGTGAAACGCATCTCTTTGTTTGTTATACCACTGCTACTGCTGGTCAGCGGTTTTTTTGCCTACAGCTATCTTTTCCGGGAAAAGCCGGTGTCCGTCGCGGTGAAGGAGGCGGATCTCGGGACGGTCGAGGCGACGGTTGCCAATACCCGGGCCGGCTCGGTGAAAGCCAGATGGCGGGCCAGGCTGGCGCCGGCGGTCGGTGGTCGCATCGCCACCCTGAACGTCCGCAAAGGCGATGAGGTCGAGAGCGGGCAGCTCCTCCTTGCCCTCTGGAACAAGGACCTTGAGGCGGAGCGGGATCTCGCCGAACAGCAGGCGAAGGTCGCCGAGGCTACCGCCCTGGAAACCTGTCTGCTTGCCGAATTTGCCGGACGGCAGGCGGAAAGGCAGACCGCATTAAAGAAAAATCGATCAACCTCTGAATCGAGCTATGACGAGGCGGTAGTCACCTCCGCCTCGAAGAAAGCCGCCTGCCGGGCAGCCCAGGCGCAGCGGGCGGCCAGCCTGGCCAGGATCGAGGCGGCGGCGGCGATGGTCGAGCGGACCATTATTACCGCCCCCTTTGCCGGCATTGTCGCCGAGGTTAACGGTGAAGTCGGCGAATTCATCACCCCGTCACCGCCGGGGATCGCCACCCTGCCGGTGGTCGATCTGATCAACATGGATTCCCTCTATGTGGCTGCCCCGATCGATGAAATCGATGCCGCCCAGATTCGGCCGGGCATGGATACCCGAATCACCCTCGATGCCTTTCCGAAGAAGGTCTTCACCGGGCGGACGCGGTCCGTCTCGCCGTACGTTCTTGAATTGGCAAAACAGGCGCGGACGGTGGAGATAGAGGTCGATTTCCTCGACCCGGTCAAAGACGTTCATCTCCTGGTCGGTTACAGTGCCGATGTCGAGATCATCCTCCAGTCGCGGTCGCAGGTGGTAAGGATCCCGAGTGAATCGGTACAAAAGGATGGTCACGTTTATGTCCTCAATCCTTCAACCAAGCGCGTCGAGTATCGTCAGGCCTCGGTCGGCCTCAGTAACTGGTAGTTCACCGAGGTTCGTGAGGGTGTCGTCGCCGGCGAGCAGGTGGTAATCACCATCGACCGTGAGGGTCTGGCCGACGGGGTGTCCGCGGTAATCGACGATAAAGCCGTCCAGGCCAAGAAATAATCTACAAAGTTGACCGCGGTCGATTATTTTCCTTGACGGGTGCCTTCCTCAGATTATATTTCCGACTCGAGTCAACTTTTACCACCAGAAAACACCATGGCAGGCATCAGAGAAACGAAAAAGCAGCACACCCGCAAGGCGATCATGCAGGCGGCCATCACCCTCTTTAGCGAAAAGGGGTTCGAGAAGACCAGCATTGAAGAGCTGGCGAGAACGGCGGGCATCGGCAAGGGCACGATCTATGGGTATTTTCAGACGAAAAGCGATATTCTTCACGCCTTTTGTGAGGATGAACTGGAGTGCCTCCACGCCGAACTGACCAGCAACGCCGACCAGGAGATTCCCATACTTGAGCAGATGGTGAGAATTTATATGAGCGAGTTTAGCCATTTGACCGAGAATCGTGAGTTTTCCCGGCTGTTCATGCAGCAGACCGCTTTTCCCCGTGATGTCGATCGTGAACGGCACCTGGCCAACGAAGACAACTATTTCAAACTGCTCTTCCCCCTGCTCGAGAAGGCCCAGGAAAGGGGGGAACTGCGCCGGGAAGTGGATCTTCTCTATATCACCGGTCATTTCTACGGTCTGTATCTGTTGCTGGTCTCCGCCTGGTTCAGCGGCAGGGTGCAGACCGAAGGGGCCGAAGTTGCGCTTGCAACCCTGTTTCGCCAGGCCCTGGAAGGGTTGCAGCCCCGGCCCGCACCACTACCCACGACAAGGGAAACACCATGAACCGTCGGATCACCACCCCGCAGACCGCCAGGGCCAAATTGGTTTTTTTCCTCTGGAACAACCTGCCGCGTTTAGTTCTGCTTGCCGTTATCGCCCTGGTCTTCGTCCTCGCCGGGGCAATTAAAAATAAAAGCAACCTGATCGCCGCCGACAACGCCGCCGTGATGAAACAGGAGCGGCCGCCGGTCAACGCGGTGACCCTGACCCTGCAGCCCGCACCGATTCATGACCGGATCAATTTGCCCGGGAGTATCGAAGCCTGGACCACTCTGCCGCTGCTCTCGAAACTGAATGGGACGATTGACCAGGTCCTGGTCAGGGAAGGCCAGAAGGTCGATAAAGGCGACATTCTTGCCCGTATCGAGGCGGAAGACTACCGGATAGCCGTCGACAGGGCCAAATCCGCCTTCGAACTGGCCAAAGCCGACTACGAAAGGGGGAAGGCCATCTATGCCAAGGGGGGTCTTGCTACCGCCACCCTTGATACCGATAAGTCCCGGATGGAAACCGCCCGGGCCGACTATGAGAACGCCCAGCTCCAGTACTCCCGCTGCACCGTGACCGCGCCGATGAAGGGCGTCGTCAGCAGGGTTGACGCTAAAGTCGGACTGCAGCTGTCGGTCGGTGATCCGATTGCCGAGATCCTCGAGATCGACCGGCTGAAAGCGGTGGTCGGAATCCCCGAATCCGATGTCACCGCGGTGCGGGGGCTCGACACGGTGGACATCACCCTCCAGGCTCTCGAGGATCGGACGGTGACCGGCAAGGTCCATTTCCTCTCCTCCCGGCCGGAAACCGTGGCCCGGCTGTTTCGTCTGGAGCTGGCCATTGACAACAGCCGCGGCGAGATCCTGCCGGGGATGTTCATCCGCGCCGATGTCGTCAAAAAGAGCGTGCCGGAGGCCATCGTCATCCCCTTCTACAGCGTCATTTCCAGGAACGACGAACAGTATGTCTATGTTGAAGAAGATGGCCTTGTCCAAAAGAAAAACGTCCGCCTCGGAGTCATGGAAAAGTGGCTGGTTGAGGTTACCGAAGGTCTGCGGAGCGGTGAGAGGCTGGTGGTCGAAGGACAGCGCGATGTCGAAGACGGGCAGAAGGTGAAGGTGGTTAAAGCCGCTGGCGATATGAAGGAACTGGCATTATGATCATCTCCGATACCGCCGTTAAAAACAGCACGACCGTTTTCGTGCTGTCGCTGCTGCTGATCATCTTCGGGGTCTACTGTTACCAGGCGCTGCCCCGGGAAAGTGAACCGGATATCACCATCCCCAATGTCTTCATCTCGACTGAATATAAAGGCGTCTCGCCGACCGACATCGAGACGGCGGTGACCGTCGAGATCGAGAAGAAACTGAAGGGTCTGGAAGGTCTGAAAAAGATCTCGTCGATCAGCTCCGAAGGCAAGTCGATGATCAATGTCGAGTTCGTCACCGGCACCGATATCGACAAGGCCCTGCAGGATGTTAAGGATAAGGTCGACCAGGCAAAAGGCGACCTGCCGACCGATCTCGAAGACGATCCCTCGGTATTTGAAGTGAATTTGTCGCAGATGCCGATCATCGTCTTTTCCCTCTCCGGCACCTGTGGACTATCCTGCCTCAAAGATATCGCCGACGACCTTCAGGATGAGATCGAGGCCATCACCGGGGTCATGGAGGTTGAGATCAACGGCGGTCTCGAGCGGGAGATCCGGGTCGAGGTTGTCCCGGAAAAACTCTCCTACTACGGCCTGACCATCAGCAGTCTCCAGAACGCCGTCAAAAGCGAGAACCAGAACACCTCGGGCGGCGTCATCCGTCTTGGCCAGGGCCGTTTTCAGCTGCGGGTTCCCGGTGAATTCAAAACCCCCGAGGAGATCTACGGCCTGGTTATCGGCACCCATAAGGGCGAACCGGTCTATTTGAAAGATGTCGCCCGGGTTATCGACGGGTTCAAGGAAGAGACCAGCATCTCCCGGTTGAACGGCCGGGATGCGGTGAATCTTGCGATCAAGAAGCGCTCCGGCGAGAATATCATCGCCATCAGCCGGGAGGTGGATAAAATAATCGCCGCCGAACGGCTGCATTGGCCGCAGGGCACCGAGATCACCAAGGTTCTCGACAAATCCCGGGATATCGAGGTGATGATCGCCGACCTCGAGAACAATATCTACTCCGGCCTGCTCCTGGTGCTTCTGGTCATCTTCCTGACGATGGGCTTTCGCAACGCCATTCTGGTCAGCCTCGCCATCCCCTTTTCGATGCTGATCGCCTTCATCGTCCTCTATATGATGAACATCACCCTGAATATGGTGGTCCTCTTCAGTCTGACCCTTGCCCTCGGCATGCTGGTCGACAACGCCATCGTCATCGTCGAGAACAGTTACCGGTTCATGCAGCAGGGAGCCTCCCGCGCTCAGGCGGCGATGCGGGCAACCGGCGAGGT
>JBBRGP010000093.1:0-8670 GCA_038224105.1 Desulfobulbales bacterium
CAACATCAAAGACGCCATTGTTATTGCTGTCGAAGGCCCGCAGTCCTTCAAGGTCGGTGGTCGCCCCGGGGCTGTATTCTTTCAGAGCTAGTTCATTCGCCTCGGTGACAATGCGGTTTCCGTCGTAATCATAAACCAGGAAACCGTCATCGCCGCCGACCCAGCCGGTGGCACGGAAGTTGCCGTCAAGGTTCCAGTCAAATCCCACCCCGGCGGAAATACCCAGAAGTTCCACCCCGTCGCCGTCAAGATCGAGGACCACCGGAGAATAGATATACTGGCCATCGACCGTCGACAGATCGGATATCCTGACAAAAATCGATCCTGTTGCACCGGTTTGATCGACGGCGGTGAGAACCACGGAACCCTTCTCCGTATCGCCTTTATATTTAAAAGTATACCCCTCATCGGTGATCTCGCCGACATTGGGTGCCGAAGCCGAGATCGAGGCGATATCTCCGGAATTGCCCCAGGTGTTGCCGCCGTTTTTATCTTCCGCGTGAAAATTGAACCAGACGGTATAGCTGTTTTTCCACCCGATCGCATAGAGCCCGGAAAAGGTCGGAGCAAAATTGTGTTCCCGAATCGTCTCAATGCGCAATTGACTGTTCACCTCCCCCCCGTGACCATCGGCGACGGTATAGCCAACCACGACCCTGTCTTCACGAAATTCGGGTTTTACCATCAGCTCGCCACCGGCAATCCGGACCTCTGCCCGCCCGTCAAGGGCTCTCGGGTTGACGATGGTTAAGCCATCACCATCGATATCGAAGTCATTGCCGACCAAATTGCCGATGCTGTAGGAATTCCAGACACTGTCTTCCGCCTCGCCGATATCGTCCTGGACGACCGGATAATCATTGACCGGCTGGACAGCGATCAGCGACTGGATGACCGAATCGGCGCCATACGAATCGATCACCTTATAGCTGAAGGTATCGACACCGAAGAAATCAGCAACGGGAACATAATAGACGGTCGCGGTATTGGCATCATAGGTGATGCTGCCATGCCCTGCCCCCCATGCCCCGGCAAAGAAGAGGGCGTCTTCCTCATACGGCGAGGCCATCTCGACGTCGCTGTCGTTTGCCAGCAGCTGCTCGACGGCAAACGCAAAGGTGTTGTCTTCCACCGCCCCGCTCATATGTTCGCCACGCAGAATCGGCGCGTCATTGACCGGATCGATGTCAAAGAAGGCGATGGCGGCAACCGGGTCACTGATACCGTCAGTAACGGTATAGCGAAAACTCGCCTGGGACGGATAGAGGTTATTAAAATTGACCTCAGGGACAAAGCGTAGCGAACCATTGGCCTGAAGTTCAACCTGGCAGTGCTCCGCCTGCTCAACGGCGATGACCCGCAGGGTATCACCATCGATATCCGCATCATTGGCCAGTAAATCCCGCTGCCCAAGAATAGAGATGATATCTTCCCGGGTAAAAAGGAGTTCAGAAAAGATATCCGGGGAAGAGTTGATCTTGACATCAATCGCTGCCTCGGTCGTGGAGATCCCGCCCTGCCCGTCGGAGATCGTATAGCTGAAGGTATCGATTCCCACCCAGCCATCGGCCTTGGCAAGGTAGTGGATATTGCCTATACCATCCACCGAAACAGTGCCAAATTCGGCGGATCCTACCGAAACAATTCGTAAGGGATCACGATCCGCATCAGAATCGTTGCCCACAAAAGCACCGGCCATATAGATGTTTTCATAGGAATTATTGCTCCAGGCGAGGATCTTCGCGTCGGCCATGGCCACGGGGGCATCATTTTCACCGGTAACCTCGACGCCTACGTAGCCGTAACCGACGCCTCCCTCGCTGTCCAGCACCTGATAACGGAAAAAGGCACTGCCGAAAAAGTCCTGATCCGGGAGAAAATGAATCATGCCCTGCGGGTCCACATAGACATCGCCGTGGAGGGAGCTGTCAATTCCACCAAACCGCAGCTCCGCACCATCCTCCACATCGCCGGCACCGGCCATGAGCGTCGAGACCATCAGGGTTGTTTCATGGTCTTCGATTCCGGTGGTTGCATGATAACTGGCACTTGGCAGATCGTTTACCGGTGAGACGCCAAGAAACAGCTGCCCATGCACCTCTTCTCCCTGACTGTTAGCTGCGAGATACGCAAATGATGCCTCACCGTAAAAATCCTGATCGGGAATAAAGGTATAGACACCGCCGCTGAGTTCCATCCTGCCACCGGTCACAGCGGTAACCATCTCCAGATCCATGAGGTCCCCGTCGGCGTCGGTGATAAAGCCGGCGACCTCGGCCGTCGTGAAACACAGTGGCTGTTCCTCACGGATATGCACACGATTGCCGATAATTTCCGGAGCATCGTTGACATTTGTTACCTTCACCGTTGCCCAGCCGGTGTTCTCCAAACCCTCGTTATCGCGGACCCTATAGGCAAACCCTGCCCCCTCACCGAAATAGTCGGTATCAGGCATAAACTCAACGATACCAGCCGAAAGCATCCGTACCTGGCCATAGCGGGCGGCACCGAGGCCGACAAATTCGAGCTGGCCATTGCCGTCTGAATCACTATCCCCTGCCAGTAGTTCGGCGACGCTGGTGACAAGAAGCTGTTCCTCCCTGAGGGAAAAGCTATCTCCACCAAAGTCGGTCGGGTCATCCTGAGAGAGGACGTCAAGATTCATTACACCGTTAAGCACCGCCCCATGACCATCGGTGGCGCTATAGGTGAGCGAGGCCGGACCATGGTAGTTGCCGGCGGGAGCGAAGGTATAGACACCGCCGGTTTCTGAGATCGTCCCGCCGCTCACCTCGGTAATTTCGGTCAAAGTGACGGTGTCGCCATCCGCGTCGCTGATGAACTTGGAAATAGTTGCCGCGTCAAGGACAATCGGCCGATCTTCCAGGCAACTCATGGTCTTGGCAATGACCAGCGGAGTATCGTTGACGTTTGCCACTCGGATGGTCACATTGCCCGTCGCTTCATAACCATCCGGATCGCGCACCAGATATTCGAATCCGGCACCATCTCCGAAATAGTCGACATCCGGGACAAAAGTGATCTTCCCGGCGGCGGTCATTGAGACATTGCCGTGCAAGGCAGCACCGAGGCGAAGAAATTCCAACGTGCCATCGGCATCCAGGTTGCCGACGAGCAATTCAGTGGCGGTGGTTGTCACCGATTGTTGTTCCCCGGTGGTCAACAGATTTGCAGCAAACACCGTTAGATCATTGACAGAGTGAACATCCAAAGCCAGGATCGAAGTCAGGCTCGCACCATTGCCGTCAACGACAGTCACCCGGGCCGATCCTGCTCCGTGATAATCGGCGTGGGGGGTAAAGGTAAAAAGGCTACCCTCCGTTGTCACTACCCCGCCTTCCGCGGCATCAACCATCGTTACGATAACGGTATCCCCGTCTACATCTCTTATGAACCCGGCCAGGGTTGCCGCATCGAAGGTGAGCGACCGATCTTCTTGAAGTTCAAGGGTTTCGTTGATAATCACCGGGGCATCATTAATCCCGGTCACCAGGACTTGGGCCCAGCCGACCGAAGAAAGCCCTTCGCTGTCCTCGACAATATATGAAAACCCGGCCTCAGCCCCGCAATAATCCACCTCGGGAGTAAAAGCGATGGCTCCACTGCCGTCAATGGCGACAGTGCCATGTGACGCTGCACCTAGGGCGACAAAGGTGACAGTTGAACCATCGACATCTCGGTCATTGGCGAGCAGCTCCGTGATACTGGTGGTAACCAGCTGCTCTTCCTCGGTTAATAAGACATCCGTTCCCGTATTGATGGCATCGTTTACCGGTATGACATCAAGTTCCAGATGTCCCTCCACCGCCCCCTGACGATTGTCGCTGACCAGATAATCGAAGGAGGCCGAACCGGAATATTCGGCATCCGGAACAAAAGCGTAATAGCCGTTATGGACAACAACAGTGCCACCCGTCACGCTGGTGATGCGCTCAAGATGCAGGGCATCGCCATCTGGGTCATAGACAAATGTACTTATCTCTTCCGGCGAGAACGTCAGAATCCCATCTTCCTGAATCTGCCCACGGGCGCCGCTCAACACCACCGGCGCCTCACGTCTGTCAAGCACTTCCACTGCTACCCAGCCGGTAGTGATGTTCCCCGACTCATCCTGAACATGGTAATGAAAACCGGCATCAATGCCGGCATAATCGGCGGTTGGCATAAAAAGAATGGACCCGTCCGGCTGCATCCCTACCAGTCCGTGTATAGCCGAACCGAGGCCAAAAAAGGAGACAATCTCTCCGTCATGTTCTATATCATTGGCCAACAGCTTGTCGACGCTGGTGACTAGAGACATGTCCTCGATAACGATAAACCGGTCGTCACCAGGTACCGGGCCTTTATTTGCATCGGTATACGTAAGCGTCGCCCGCGCCATCACCGGATATGAGTCGGCAAGGTCTCGGCTCCAGTACGAAAACTCGATGTCACCACGAAAACCCTCTTCAGGTACAAAAGCCAGCCGACCGTTGGTCAGCGTCACTTCGCCATGTTCAACACCCCGAAAATGGTCGAGAAACAAGGTGTCACCATCTGGATCCCGGTCATTTGCCAGTAGCCGGTCGAGATAAAAGAGTTCCCCCTCCGGCAGACTGAAGGTGTCATGAGCTAACATTGGCAGGTCATTGACGTTTTGCACAAGTACCGTGGCAAGCCTCTCCACCTGTTCGCCGCCAGGAGTCTGAACGGTATAGACGAAGGAGCCGGTACCGACAAAACCAGGAGTTGGGGCAAAGCGGATGTCGCCGTTTTTCTCAAGCCACACCCGGCCATTGCTGGCCGCTCCAAAAGATACGAAGATTAGGCTCTCTGCCATCGTGCCGTAACCGCCCGACAGGGTGTTTTCGGTCAATTTCGCCGGCAGAAAACGCAAGATCGAATCTTCAGCCATGGCAAACACAACTCCCTGCTCAACGCCGGGCGGAGGCAGAGGCAAGCCGACTTCGGGCGACAGATATCGCTCAACTTCTTCCGGGGCTATCACACATCCAAAGGAACTTGCCACACTATCCGCCCAAATCCCGCTATCGATTTTTTCCTGTTCTGCCAGTTGGCGATAAAATGTTTCCGGCCGTTGCTCTTTCCTCCATGAAGCACTGTTGCCGTCGGAAAGTAAACTGTCGTAACCACTGGTATCGCGGTAGCTATACACTCCACCAGCGGAGATTTCTGGCCAGGGCCAGGTGGTATGCAGCGGCTTCGACCAATGTTCGGTTAAAAAATATTGTATCTCTGCTGGGTCGGTGCTCTCCGGGATGGACATCGCACTGTATTCATTCCCTCCAGTTTGTTCCGACTGGGCAGTTTCTTCCCTATTCAGCAGATATTCCTCACGTTCAACGCCATCCAAAGGTTTCACATACTCGATGTTGCTCTCCGTCGCACCCTTTTCGGCTTGAACGGATGCGGCCAGACCGAGCAGACCGCCGGAAACCCCAAGGGCCATGGCGACAAGCTCAGAGCCTGCCCCGGTAAACAGGGTATTCAAGCCAACATTGCGGATAATATCCCCAAGCTGTTGTCGCGGTAACTGCTCCGGACGAAGAGGCAGCGAGGTAACTTGTTCAGCTTTTGCCGTAAACAGCCGGCCTTCCGGACCGACGTTGCCGCCTCCGTGCATGATACCGCTGCCCCAGGACATAGCGGCCCGTGAGCCGGTCTCACCGTAGGTATAGGTCCTACCATTTTTGACAAAGCCATAATTCGCCATGATCGCATCGACTCTGCCAAGATCGATATTGCTGTTGACATCTCCTGCCGCCTCGATCGCCGAATCGAGCCGCTCGCCCCGGTCCCTGGCGTAGAGCGCTGCTGACATTTCCTTCATCGCCCGGGACAGATCGTCCACCACAACCGAGGTTCGCCCACCGGTATTGCTCCGGTATTCGATGGCCGAACTCTCGCCCTGGACAACCCTGAGCGTCGGCAGTGAGCCATCGATCAGCAACCGACCGCCGTTCGCCTGGTAATTCTCCATCAAAGCCACCATAGGCTGGCCGCAGGCGTCGGCAGTTCCACGCATCGCACTGTCTCCGTGGATTTCCATCGCCACCCCGCCGTCGGCATCGAGGGTAAAACTGGCGGAGGCTTCGGGCGAATCGTCGTCACCTAACAACATGCTTCCAATTTGCAATACGGCGGCGGCAATCCAACCGTAGGGACCGCACATCATCAAGGCTGCGGTCGCGGCTGAAATTGCCGCACCAACGACGTCTCCCTGGATCAATTGTATAGCTGCACCGACAAACGCCAGACCGGGAATCGTTGATATGCACGCATTTGATGCCCCCATAAGGCTTGCAGCGGCATTATAGGTATTTATGGCGTTATTAAATGTGCTTGCAGCGGTAAAGGTTATCGCCCCGATATCACCAGACTCAAAAACATCATCGATTTGCGAGATATTCATCGCTAAACCGACGGCAGAACCTGCTCCTGACAATGCCGTTCCCGCAGTGCCGGCATCGGCGTTAAATGCATCGTCAAGTGCCGAGGCTACCGCCTTGCCGTTCTCCGAGATCGGGGTGAGATAGTTATCTATTCCTTCAACGAGGCCGACAGATGATTGAACAATCCCCCAATCATTGCCCGCTTCGATTGCCTGCGCCAGACCTATTCCCGAGCTGCCAAACCCTAAAAGGGCAGATCCTTTATCACTGATGATTGATCTATATTCGCTGCCGCTTTCCGCCAGATAATTGTCGATATCTCTCAGAAGGTTGACTGATTCTCCGGCAATCCCCCAACCATCACCGATATCGATCGCCCTGCCAAGACCTATGGCACTGGTGATCGAGTCGAGCAATGCCTCAGTGGAGCCACTCAGAAAACCATTCTCCGCATCGTAGCCACCCAGTCCCAGATCGGCCCGATCTTCCAGTTGTGAATAATATTTGAGGCCGGTTTGAATGATGGCAAGCCCATCGCCGGATGAAATTGCCTCGGACAAACCATTTTGAGCCTGCAACAGCCCTAGATCGGCAGTACGAACCTTTTGGCCAGCCTCTACTTTCTGCTGATGCCGTACCTCCTCATCTCGCCTGGCTGACTCAACAACGTTTTCTTCGGGAGACATGGCCAGTTGAGTTGCCCCCTCCCCTTGTTCCTCCTTGCGCTCTTCCGTTGCAGCATCAATCGCCTCGGAGTCGGCAAGACGATCGGGATTGCCATATATATCAACCTCCCGTTCCCCAAATTCCCAGTTTGCCGGATTGAATATCGACCCGGAATCATGAATGGTCGTGTTTTCAGGATCAGGCTGATACTCAGCTCCAATCTCATCGAGCGGCACCCCCATCATACTCAGCAGCTCATGCCCCAGAGCCAGCGTCCGGGCGGACAAACCATTATAATCGTAACTGCCTCCGATATCGGAATGGGCACCCGGAAGTCCATCCTCCAGTATGCCGGGGTCATTCCGATATGACGGATCTACAATACTTGCCGAGTCAAAATTTATCCGGTTGTCATGGTCTGCGGTAAAATGCACCGCCACCACCCCCTGCGGTATACCCAGGTCAAGGTCATCTTCCTGCCCAGTCACGACGGAATCGTAAAGTAGCATGACATCCTGCTGGATTCCTCCGGGCGGAATGAGATACCCCTCGCCATCGGGACTGGGAATACCCCGGTCAGCGACCAGATTGGCAAAATGCCGCTGTGAACCGGTGCCGCGGCTGAACCCTACGGTAGACAGATGTACCTGCACATTGGGATTTTCGGCGTGCCATTCTTGGACTTGTAGTACAAGTTTTTTATATGCAGCTCCTGCCTTGGCTTCACAGCCATCACCGGTGATCACCTCATGATAATGCTCAATCATGTTCTCGTTGCGAGTGGCTACACCGGGCACATATATTGACGCTACAGTGTCCGATTGCAGTACCATCCCCTGCAACAAATCGGGGTTTGTGTGGATATTGCCGGGATCTGGAATATTGCGGTCATTGCGCGTACCGTCAAAAGCGATAAACACCAATCGACTGTTGGGATCAACATCATTATAGGTGTTGGATGTATCCACCTGATGGATACGTTCATAAACTACTTCGTATTTCTGTAGGTCCTGTTTAGTGGCGTTTCCTTCCTTGGTTTCGTCTCGAGTTGCGCCCATAATTTATTCCTCCAATTTCATTAATCCAGCGTTTTCTCGAAAACAGGATATCGATAATATTTATAAAACATCTGTTTTGTACTCTCTTTCCATAAACTTTCTTGAACTTCATAAACCATCGACAACTTGTCAACGTTTATGCTTATAATAAGATCAGCTCCCCCTCCCCATTTCGTTTTAGTCATGTCTGGGATATCGTGTTTTTTCACCAACTCCCGGATCAGTGGCCGGATGTCGATTTTTTCGTGATATTCTCGCCCATCCTTAAACCTGAAATCCAGAGTTAGGTCAAAAAACAATTCATATCCCAATCGCGCGCCTCCCAACCGTCTGACCGTGCTACCCATGGGGCCATACATATAGGTACCAGACTCAAAATTTTTCCAGTCTATCTTGAAATCGATACCATAATCGTAATTCCCCGGCACCTTCACTTCATTTATTCCATTTGCAGCACAATCAGTTGTTGCTGTCATCATGAGAACTCCTATTATTGATATGAGCCATCTAATTGTCATCATATCCTTCCATCC
>JBBRGP010000094.1:0-8636 GCA_038224105.1 Desulfobulbales bacterium
GAGGTTGTTGGTGGTTTGCATCATTTCATCCGAGGTCTGGATGGTTTTTGAATTGATTTCAAAGGCCCGCTGGGTGGTGATCATGCTCGCCAGTTCCTCGACGATATTGACGTTCGAGCCTTCCAGAAAGGTTTGCAGCAGGGTGCCGTAGCCGTCGGTGCCGGGGGTGCCGGTCTGGGCCGTGCCGGAAGCGGCGGTTTCGACAAACAGGTTTTTACCGATGGCCGACAGCCCGCCATTATTGGTAAAGGAGGCAAGTTCGATGGTGCCGACCTCGGTACTGACGGTGTCGTCCCCGACGATGGCGCTGACAATGCCGGATTCGCCGATGGTAATCTGCCGGGAGCCGTCGGGGATGGTGATCGCCGGCAGAATCGGATAACCGTCGGAATTGGTCAGGCGGCCGTTGCTGTCGCGTTTCAGGGCCCCGGACCGGGTGTAGCCGGTATTGCCGTTCGGCATCTCGATCTGCAGGAACCCCTGGCCCTCGATGGCCACGTCCAGCTCATTTTCCGTCTGGATGAGATCGCCCTGGGTGAATACCTTGCTGACCGCGGCGGGTTTGACCCCCAGGCCGACGAGAATTCCGGTCGGCGATTCGGTATCGGTGGAGCTTTGACTGCCGGGAACCTTTATGGTCTGGTAGAGGAGGTCCTGAAAATCCGCTCTGCTCTTTTTAAAGCCGCTGGTGCTGACGTTGGCGAGATTGTTGGCAATGACGTCGATATTGAGCTGCTGGCTGTGCATTCCGGTGGTGCCTGTCCAAAGTGAACGGATCATTGGAGTTCCTTTTTGTATTGGAGGAGGTGCATTTTGAGGTTATCCGAGGGTGCCGAGTTCGTCCTGGGTTTCGCCAATGGTCGAGTAGCTCTTCAACACCTTGTGATAGGTCTCGAAGGTTCGAAAATTATCGATCATCTGGGTAAGCTCCGAGGCCATATCGACGTTGGCCAGTTCGAGGCTGCCCTGGATCACCCTTGCGGTTTGACTGGGGCTCTCGGCGCCGCCGGGTTCAAGAGAAAAGGTGGTGTCGTTCTGCCGCTTCAGTTGTTTTTTGTCGGCGATTTCGACGATCGCCATTTTCGCCACATCCGCCCGTGCTCCCTGGGGGCCGAGGACGGAAATCGTGCCGTCGTCGCTGACGGCAATGGCGCTGGTATCGGTGTCCGGGATGGATATCTGGCCGTTGCCTTCATCGACTACCGGCAGGCCACTGCTGGTAGTCAGCAACCCCCCGGCGTTGATCATAAAATCGCCGCGCTTGGTGTAGAGAAGACCTTCCGGTCCCTGGACCTTGAAGAAGGCCTCGCCCTGGATGGCGAAGTTCAGCGGGTCCTCGGTCTGACGCAGGGGGCCGCTCGAGAAATCGGTGAAATTCTCCCGGACCCGGCTGTAATTGATGCCTTTTGCCTCTTTTGCCTGTTGTTCACCGCGGAGCAGCGAGGCAAAGCTCACCTGGGATTTCTTGTAGCCGCTGGTGCTGATATTGGCCAGATTGTTGGTGACGTTGGCAATGGCCTGCTCTCTGGCGATGGCGCCGGAGAGGGCGCTGTATTTTCCTGATACCATAACTGTTTCTCTCTGGAAGGCGGTGTGGTTCGTTGTTCCCGATGCTTTTCTTATCGGTTCAGCGGGGGTGATTCTTAACCCTGGGCCGGGATAACTTCATCCATGCAATTTCCCTTCCCGATTTTTGCCAAGGTTACCAGTTGCCTGGCCTCATGGGCGGAAATGGCCAGGATGGAGGCTATTTCTTCGGCTGACATTCCCCGTTGGGCCAGAGAGTGGATGAAGCCGTATTTTTCCGGGCTGTGGCGTTGCCGTTCCGAGGCGTAGTGGCCGCCCAGGCGCGGCTGCTGTAATTTCGTTGTCAGTTCCGCCGTTCCCAACCGGTTTTCAAAGGTTTCCGCGATTTCCTGTTCTGCGAGGACACCGGCGAGCTTGGCGCGGGTCTGCTCCAAGCTTATCGAGGTCTCGGTGAGCTGTTCGGCCAGAAGCCGGTTGTCTTTTCTAAGGGCCAAAACCTTGACTAGCGCCGTGGCGCTCATTGCCAGGGTAAACAGAAAAAGATATAAAAAAACATTCAATTGCGCCATGCTGCCTCCTGAGTAAGGGCTGTCGCCGGGAGCGGATGAGGGGGAGGGTCGATGGTCACAGCCGGGCATCCAGTTTGGTCTTCAGTTTGATCAGGGCCTGGCTGTGCAGCTGACTGACTCGTCCTTCCGAGAGTTCCAGGACCTCGGCGATTTCCTTCTGGGTAAGTTCCTCATAATAGTAAAGGGAGATAACCAATCGCTCCTTTTCCGTAAGCTGTCCGAGAACCAGGGCGATGGTTTTGGTGAGTTGCTGCTCCTCGATTCTGGCGCCGGGGAAAATCTGGGGCCGGTCGTCGGTGAGGCTGTCGAGAAATGACCGCCCTTCCTCACTCTGATCGAGGGTCTCGTTGAGACTGACGCAGCCGAGATGACTGACCTCGCTGACCATCGAGTAGTATTCATCGACGGAGAGATGCATGGCCTTGGCCACCTCATGGTCCTCCGGATCCCGTCCCAGTTCCAGTTCCAGATCGCTGATGGTTTTGCCGATCCGCTGCTGCTTGTCCCGCAGCGACCGGGAAAACCAGTCGAGTTTGCGCATTTCGTCGAGAATGGCGCCGCGAATCCGGTATTCCGCGAAGGTCTTGAAAAGGATGTTTTTGTCTGGGTCAAATTTGTTCGCCGCATCGAGAAGACCGAGCATTCCGGCACTTTTGATATCGTCCTTGTTCATGAAGGAGGGAACCTGGGTCACCATCCTTCGGGCGATGATATCGACAAGATAGAGATGATCGTGGATGAGCTGGGTGCGATTCTCGACCGGCGAATTCTGAATGTAGAGCATGGGCCTCTCCTATCCCCCGATATGGAGCAATTTTTTCCAGAAAAACTGCAGATTTCCCTTTGGCGACGCCTGCGTTGGTTCGGAGCAGATCCGGCCGGCCAGCTGCCGGAAGGCCAGGGTGATTTTTGAGCCGGGATAGAGTTCGCTGATGACTCTTTGTTTACGTATCGAGTCGACCATCTGCCGGTCCTCCGGGATCGAACCGAGATAATCGATGGAGATGTCGAGGTATCGGTTGGCAACCATGGTCAACTTGCGATACACGTCGAGGGCGTCGTCTTCCGTCGTGATCTGGTTGACCACCAGGTTGAAATGCTTTTCGTGATACTGGGTGGAAAGCAGTTTCATCAGGGCGTAGGCATCGGTGATCGCCGTCGGTTCGGGGGTGGTGACAATGACAATCTCGTGGGCGGCGGTATTGAAGTAGGTGACATTTTCCGAGATTCCCGCTTCGGTGTCGATCAGGACGTAATCAAAATGATTCTGCAAGGCGTCGAGGCCGTCGAGCAGACGCATCTTCTGATGCGAATCGAGGTTGGTAAAATTCTGGATGCCGGAGCCGGCCGGCAGGATCTTGATGCCCAGCGGGGCGTCGACCATGATGTCCTGCAGGTCCTGTTCGCCGGTGAAGAAATGGTTGAGATTGAAGGTTGGGGAGATGCCGAAGACCACATCGATGTTGGCCAGGCCGAGGTCGGCATCAAGAATAAGAACCCGTTTGCCCATGGCGGCCAGGTGGTAGGCCAGATTGGCGGTAACGGCGGTTTTGCCGACCCCGCCCTTGCCGCTGGTAATGGCGTAGACACTGGTCGGGGTTTCATCGATCTGCGGCAGAGGGCCAGGGGTGTGGGAGTTCAGATCCCGGAGGGTCTTGGCCTGGTCGCCTGCCATGGGCGGTTGATTAGTCATGCATTGATCCTTCCTGTTGAGACATGATCAGTTGTGCTGCAATCTTTGGAGAAGCTTCGAGTAAATCTTCGGGAACTCTCTGGCCGTTGGTCAGATAGGACAGTGGGTTGGCATTGTGAAGCTGGACGTTGAGCAGGATCCCGAGGTTGGCGCATTCGTCGATTTTGGTGAAAATGGTATGGGTTATGCCGAGGCCCTGAAAGCGATCGATGGCATCGAGGAGTTCGAGTTCCCGGGTGGTCGCTGACAGCACCAGATGCTTGTCGATATTCAACTCCGGACGAAGAAACGCCGCGAGTTCGTCGATGCAGAAGCTGTCCCGCGGGCTTCGACCGGCGGTATCGATGAGGATGAGCTCCTTGTCGCGGTGGCGGTCGATGGCTTTGTCCAGCTGGTCCGGGGTGATGACCACGTCAACCGGCAGATGCATGATCTCCCCGTACACCTTGAGCTGCTCGACGGCGGCAATACGGTAGGTGTCGATGGTGATGAGGGCGATGGAGTTCGAGTACTTGCTCAGATAGGAGGCGGCGATCTTGGCGAGAGTCGTGGTTTTGCCGACCCCGGTCGGACCGACCAGGGCAAGGCACTGCTGTTCGCCCCGCCGGGTAAAGGCCGGCGGATTCACCTGGATCAGCTTCTCGATCGTTGCCAGGATCGCGGCCATGACCGTTTCGGAATGGCCGAGTTCCTGATCAGTCAGGCTTTCCCGGAGAAAACCGGCGATCGTTCGCGACGCCTCGACGTTTATGCCCCGGGCAATCAAGAGCGACAGGATGCCATCGCCATGGATGGCGGCGTTGTTGCGGCGATGGGCAAAGCCGGGCGTCTTGATGTTGAGGTGCGGAATGTTTTTCGGCGATTCCTCTTTTTCGGCGAGATCGGCAATTTTCCCGGCCAAATTCTTGACCAGGTCTTTCAATTCATTGACTTCGTTCTGCAGATCGGGTTGTTCTTTGGCATCCGCCCCGGCGCCCCGGTTTTCCTGGTTACGTTCGGCCGAGCGGTAGTCGACGGGAGCCGCGGCGGCCTTTTGCAAAATAAACTCGTCGACGGAGTCGTCGACAACACTTCTGAAGCCGGCGGTCCGCCTGGTCCCTGGTGACCGCGTCGTCGGAGGAGGGGCCGGCTGGTCCTGGCCGAGGTCGTTCTTTTCCTTCGGATAATCGGCATCGATAGCCGCGGTGATCTCCAGAACCGGTTTGCCGACAAGGCCGAACTTGCCGCTGCGGACGGTCCTGGTCGAGAGTATCAGGGCATTGGGGCCGAGCTCCTTTTTTACCATTTTCAGGCCCGACGCCATATCCGTTGCTTCAAAGACTCTAACTTGCATCGAGGTTCACCGTTCCGAGGGATCTGACTTTCAGGTTGGGAGAGACTTCGTTATGGGAAATGATCGCCAGTGCCGGGTAATAGCGTTCGGTCAGGCTTCGCACATAGGGGCGGATCTGCGGCGCGGACAGCAGCACCGGTCGGCTGCCGCCTTCGAACAGGGTGATGCCTTTGCCGATCGAATCGAGAATCCGCTGGGCGATGATCGGATCGATTGCCAGATAACTGCCGCTCTCCTTGTGCTGGACGGCGTTTCTGATGGCATCTTCGGCGACCCGTGCCAGGGTGATCACTGGAATTATGCCGTTTACGGCGAGATCCCGACTGATCGTCCTGGCCAGGGCATGGCGAACATATTCCGTCAGGACATCGGTGTCTTGCGTGCCCGCCGCCCAGTCGGCCATGGTTTCCAGGATGGTTCGCAGGTCGCGGATCGAGACCCCTTCCTTGAGGAGATTTTGCAGGACCCGCATGATCGTGCCGAGAGACAGGACGGTCGGGACGAGTTCCTCGACCAGTTTGGGATAGGTCTTGGCCAGGTTGTCGAGCAATCCCTGGACTTCCTGCCGGCCGATCAATTCATGTGAGTGCTGTTTTATTATTTCACTGATATGGGTGGCCATGACGGTGGTGCAGTCGACCACCGTATAGCCGGCGATCTGGGCCCGGTCCTTTTTGTCGGAGGAAAGCCAGACGGCCGGCAGTCCGAAGGCCGGTTCGGTGGTGGCGATGCCCTTGATGGTCTCGGTGACCATGCCGGGATCCATGGCCATGAAGTGACCGGGCAGCATCTCGGCTTCGGCAACTTTGACACCTTTCAGCGAGAAGGTGTATTGATTGGGATTCAGCTGCAGGTTATCCCGGATATGGACCGGCGGCACGATAAAGCCGTTGTTCATGGCAAACTGCTTGCGGATCGACTGGATGCGGTTGAGCAGTTCGCCATCCTGGGCGGAATCGACGAAGGGGATGAGGCCGTAACCGACCTCGAGCTGCAGGAGATCAACGTGCAGCATCTCTTCATAGTTTTCTTCCTGGCGCAGCGGCGTCTGTTGCGGCTGCTCCTCCACTACCACCTCCACTTCCTGCTTTGCTTTGTCGAGGTGGTAAGCGAGAGCGGCCGTGGCAATGGCGAGGAGGAGAAAGGGCACAAACGGCAGGCCGGGGATGATGGCGAAGACCACCAGAATTGACGAGACCACATACAGGGCCACGGGACTGGTGGAGAACTGTTTTTTCAGATCGCTGCCGAAATCCTTCTCGCCGGTGGACCTGGTCACCAGCAGACCGGCGGCGGTGGAGATGATCAGGGCCGGAATCTGGCCGACCAGACCATCGCCGACGGTGAGGATGGTATAATTGGCGGCAGCTTCGGCCATCGGCATGCCTTTCTGGGTGACGCCGATGATAAAACCGGCCCCGATATTGATCAGGGTGATGATGATGCTGGCGATGGCATCGCCTTTGACAAATTTAGAAGCACCGTCCATTGCCCCGTGAAAATTAGCCTCGTTGGCGATATCCTCCCGCCTTTTCCGGGCCTCATTCTCGTTGATCAGGCCGGCGTTGAGGTCGGCATCGATGGCCATCTGTTTGCCCGGCATGGCATCGAGGGTGAAACGGGCGGCAACTTCCGCGACCCTGCCGGCGCCCTTGGTGATGACCATGAAATTAATAATGACGAGGATGATAAAAATAACCACACCCACCACATAGTTGCCACCGACGACGAACTGGCCGAAGGACTGGATGACCGACCCGGCGGCATCCGGGCCTTCATCGCCATGGAGGAGGATGAGCCGGGTGGATGCCACGTTCAGGGACAGTCTGAACAGGGTGGTAACCAGGAGGATCGAGGGGAAAATCGAAAAATCGGTGGCCTTCACCGTGTACAGGCTGAGGATGAGGATGAGCAGGGCCACGGTAATACTCATCGACAGGAACAGGTCGAGGACGATCGAGGGCAGTGGAATGATCATCATCATCAGGATCGAGACGAGGCCCAGGGCGGCGACGATGTCACTTCGCACCAGCATTTCTTTGAGATGCAGGTTGGCGAAGGAATTTTGAGTGTTGGTCAGGTCCATCAACGAGTTTTGCCTTTCAATGAATAAACGTGGGCGAGAATCTCGGCCACAGCCTTAAAGAGATTCTCCGGTATATGTTCTCCTAGGTCCAGCTTATGCAATAATCGAGCCATGGGCGGATTCTCGATGATCGGGATCTCATGTTCCCGGGCGATCTCCCGAATTTTCATGGCCACGTAATCGGCACCTTTGGCGATGACCTTCGGGGCCGTCATCTCCTTCGAATCATAACGGATCGCAATGGCCAGGTGGGTAGGGTTGGTAACCACGACATCGGCCTTGGGCACCTCCGCCATCATCCGTTTGCGGGCCATTTCCTGCTGGATCGCCCGGATCTGGGCCTTGATATGGGGGTCACCCTCACTTTCCTTGAATTCTTCTTTCAATTCCTGTTTGGTCATCTTCATTTTCTCCTCCATTTCCCACTTGACAAAGAGAAAATCAAGAAGCGCCAAAAGAATGAGAATGGCACAGATCTTGGCCATGATCAGGGTCGAAATCCTGGCCAGGTATTGAAGGGTAGTGCCGATCTCGGTGTCGATCAGGATCAGGGCTTCATTAAAATTATTGTAGACGGTGGAGAAGGCGATCCAGCCGATCAAGATCACCTTGAGGAGCGATTTAACCACTTCGATCAGGGATCTTTTCGAAAAAAACCGCGCCATTCCCGCTATCGGGTTGAGTTTTGACAGATCCGGGGTGAGCGGGGTGCTGGTAAGCAGCCAGCCGAATTGGAAGAAACTGGAGAAAAAGGAAACGAGCAGCACGAGAAGAAAAAGGGGGGCCAGGAGCAGACCGGTTTTCTGAAATACAAATGCCGCCAGGGCAATAATCGAGGCCGGGGTGACGTCGGTCTCTCCGGATGTCCGCCACAGGTACGCAAGCAGTGCGGTCAATGAATTCCAGAACACCGGCAGATACATAATCCAAAACAGCAGGACGATCGTCAGCAGGCTGGCGGTCTGGACTTCCTTGCTTTGGGCGACCTGGCCTTTTTTGCGAAAGTCCTCGCGCCGTTTCGTTGACGGTTCTTCGGTCCGTTCCCCGCCGCTCGGGCTGTCTTCTGCCATGGCCTCGCTCTAGCGCCCTTCAGGGATTGAGAAGTTGGAGGAGGAGGGAGATGTTTTCGGCAAGAGTGTCAAATTCCCGTCTGATAAGCATCGACGCCAGATCCAGTGTCAAACCCATGACAATGAAACCGATGCCGATGTTGATCGGAAAGGAGAGAAGAAAGACATTCAACTGGGGAAAGACCCGGGCGAGAATACCGAGAATCAGGCCGGAAAGCAGGAGGACGGCCAGGACCGGGGCGCTGAACTGGACGCCGATGGCAAACATTCGCGATGTCAGCTGCATGAGAAAAGGGATGGCTTCTCCGGCCACGTTGAACTGGCCGGGCGGGAGAAGATCGTAGGAGAGCACGGCGGT
>JBBRGP010000095.1:0-8633 GCA_038224105.1 Desulfobulbales bacterium
CAGGAGATATCGGCGATGATCCTTCGCCACCTGAAAAATATCGCCGAAACCTACCTGGGCCATCCGGTCGGTAAGGCGGTTATTACCGTGCCGGCCTTTTTCTCTGATGGACAGCGGTCGGCGACCCGCGAAGCCGGGCAGATGGCCGGCCTTGAAGTGGTCAAGATTATCAACGAACCGACCGCCGCGACCCTGGTCTACGAAAGCAGCCATAAGGGGGCGAAGAAGGTGCTGGTCTATGATCTGGGCGGCGGCACTTTTGATGTTTCCGTGGTTGAGCTGCAGGACGATGTGGTTGAAGTCATCGCCAGCCATGGCAATAATCAGCTTGGCGGCGACGACTTTGATTCCTTGATCGAAGACTTCCTGATGGCAAAACTGCAGGAGGATGGGTTTGCCGACATCCCCCTCCAGGCCAGGGCGCGAATCCGGCGGGCCGCGGAAACGGCCAAAAAACACCTCTCCTCCCAGCCCTTTGCCATGATCGAAGAAGAATATCTCCTCGACCGGGCCGGGGTCCCGTATAATTTCAGCGTCGAGTTGTCCCGGCAACAGTACGAGGTGATGATCACGCCCCTTCTCGACGAGACCCTTGATGCCGTGCATTTGGTGGTGCGGGATGCCGGTCTGACTGCCTCGGGTATCGACGAAATTCTCCTGGTAGGCGGTTCGACCCGTACCCCGCTGGTGCAGCAGCGACTGGAAAAGGAGTTTGGCATGGCGCCCCGTTTCGAAGTCGATCCGGACCTGTGCGTGGCCGCCGGTGCAGCCTTGCAGGCCGCCATGATAAGCGGCGAAGAAGTCCGGGCGGTGCTGGTCGACGTTACCCCGTATACCTTTGGCACCAGCGTCATCGGCGAGATCGACGGCCATTTTTCCATCGACATGTTTGTCCCGATTATCAAGAAAAACAGTCCGGTGCCGGTGACCCGAAGCGAGGTTTTTTATACGGTGGTCGATCATCAGGAGGCGGTGGAGATCAAAGTCTACCAAGGCGAGGCCGAGAACGCCCTGGAGAATATCGAGGTCGGGCGTTTTCTTGTGCAAGGGCTGGCAAAACACCGCGCCGGCAGTGAGATTATCGCTAAATTTGCCCTCGATGCCAACGGGATCCTGCAGGTAAGCGCGACGGAGAAAGCAACCGGGCTGGAGAAATCTATCACCATTGACAATGTTATGACCGATTCTTCCCGGGATTCTCTGGCAGAGGCCAGGGAGAAGATCCGCAAGCTCTTCGGCGACCAGGAACTAGATGACCAAGAGGATGCCGCGGATGACCACGAGGCGGAGCCGAAGGGCCTGAAAAACAGCCGCAGGGTGCAGGCTGAGGCCCTGATCGACAAGGCCCGCAGCCTTTTCGATCAGGCGGGAGAGGACGACCGGGAGGATATGATCGACCTGATCGAGGCCATCGGCCAGGCCATGGCCGACGACAATGAAGGACTTCTTCAGGAACATATGGATGAACTGTCCGAAATCATCTTCTATATGGAGTCGTAAGGGATGGAGCGCTGCCCCCAATGTCGCGCCCGGCTCAAGGGCAGAACCGTCTGCGGCCGCTGCGAAGCCGACCTGAGCATCTTGCAGACAATTGAAGCGACCGCCGAAATCTTGGCAAGGCAGGCGGCAGTGGCACTTCTTGCAGGCGATCCAGCCGCCGCCACAAGGAAGGCGGCGGCGGCCAGGGATCTCCAGGCAACGCCTTTTCACCGCGCTCTTGTCGGATTTCTGGTAAAAAGGGGACAGATTTAATTAACTGCTTGTCTCCTGCCGCGCAGTCCGGCGTTTCAACCATTGCTGCAGTTTCTCCATATAGATATAGAAGACCGGGGTGACGTAAAGGGTGAGGGTCTGGGAGAAGAGCAGGCCGCCGACCACCGCCAGGCCGAGGGGCCGCCGCGATTCCGCCCCGGCGCCGTAGCCGAGGGCGATCGGCAGGCCGGCCATCAGCGCCGCCATGGTGGTCATCATGATCGGCCGGAAGCGGATGATGCAGGCCTCGTGGATCGCGTCGTGCGGGCTTTTACCCTGCTGCTGGGCGACAACGGCAAAATCGACCATCATGATCCCGTTTTTCTTGACCAGGCCGATCAGCATGATGATCCCGACAAAGGCATAGATCGACAACTCGGTCTTGAACAGCAGCAGGGTCAACAGGGCGCCGAAGCCGGCGAAGGGCAGGGCGGTGAGGATGGTCAGCGGGTGGATATAGCTCTCGTAGAGGATGCCGAGAACGATGTAGATGACGATGATTGCCAGGCCGAGCAGCCAGCCCATGCTGGCCTGGGAATCCTGGAACTGCTGGGCATTGCCTTGGAACGAGGCGGTGATGCCGTCCGGCAGCAGGGCGGTGGTCAGTTTCTCGAGATCGGCGAGGATGTCGCCGAGGGCGGCCCCCTGTTTGGTGTTGAACGACAGGGTCACCGACGGCAGCTGCCCGGTATGGTTGATCGACAGCGGCCCGACCCCCTCCCGCAGGGCGGCCACCGAGGTGAGCGGCACCAGTTTGCCCTGGCTTGAGCGGATATGGAGCTTGTCGAGGACCGAGGCGTCGGTGCGGTAGTTCGAGAGGAATTCGAGGATGACGTCGTACTGGTCGTTGGCGCCATTGATCGTCGAGATGACCCTGGTGCCGTAGGCGCTGTACAGGGTGTCCTCGATGCGGCGCGGCGAGATGCCGAGGAGCAGTGCCCGGTCGCGGTCGATTTCGACATTCAGTTCGGGGTTATCGAGTTGGAGATCGCTCGACACATCGAGCAGGCCGGGCTGTTCGGCCATCGCCGGTTCCAGCTTTTTGGCGGCGAGATAGAGCTGATCGATATCGAGGCCCTGCAGGGTCAACTGGTACAGGCTGCGGGTCCGGCGGCCGCCGACATTGATGGGTGGCCGGTTGATCGGCATCGCCCTGATCCCGGGCACCGAGTTGAGCTCGGGCCGCAGTTCCTGGATCACCTGGTCGACATTTTTCTGCCGTTCGGCCCGGGGCTTGAGGACGACCAGCATGAAGGCGGTGGTGTCGACATCGACGAGAAACCGATCGACATTGGGGTTTTTCTGGAGGATATCGGCAAGCTGCATGGCGTGATCGACGAGGGCCGGCCAGGAGATGTCCTGGGCGGTCTCGGTCGAGACCATAATCATGTCGCGGTCCTCGGAGGGAATAAAGCCTTTCGGGACGACGGTGAAGAGATACGCGGTTGCCACCAAGATGACGAGGGAGAGGAGGAGGGTGGCCAGACGGTGGCGGAGGACGAAGAGCAGACTCCGGTCATAGACGCCGACCAGCCGCTGATACATCGCCTCGGTGGCCCGGTAGGTCCGGCCATGGTGGATGCGGCGGGGGTCGCGGAGGAAACGGCTGGCAAGCATCGGGGTGAGGGTCAGGCTGATCACCCCGCTGACCAGGACGGCAACGCCGATGGTCACCGCGAATTCCCGGAACAGCCGGCCCATGATGCCGCCGAGGAAAAACAGCGGGATGAAGATCGCCACCAGGGAAAGGGTCATGGAGATGATCGTGAAACCGATCTCCCGCGCCCCGTCCAGGGCGGCCTGCAGGCGGCTCTTGCCCATCTCCATGTGCCGGACGATGTTTTCGAGCATGACGATGGAGTCGTCGACGACGAAGCCGACCGACAGGGTGAGGCCCATCAGCGACATGTTGTCGAGGCTGTAGCCGAGCAGATACATGATGGCGAAGGTGCCGAGGATCGACATCGGCAGGGACAGGCTGGGAATGAGGGTTGCCGAGAAGTTGCGGATGAAGAGGAAGATGACCATCACCACCAGGGCCAGGGTCAGGAGCATGGTGAAGCGGATCTCATCGACCGAGGCCTTGATCGGCAGGCTGCCGTCGCGGAGGATCGTCAGTTTGGCGGTCGCCGGCAGCTCCTCGGTTAGAACCGGCAGGATCTTTTTCACCGCCTTGGCGACCTCCAGGGTATTTACGCCCGGCTGTTTGAAGACCGCCAGAAAGATCGACTGGGCTTTGCTGGTGGTGGTGAAAAACCAGGCGGCATTCTGGTCGTTTTCGACACTGTCGATGACCTTGGCGATTTCCGCGAGCCGCACCGGCCGGCCGTTGCGGACTGCCACGACGATCTCCTTATACTCCTCGGCCTCGGTGAGCTGGCCGTTGGCCTGCAGCGTCAGTTTACGTTCGACGCTGTTCAGCTGGCCCATCGGCTGATTGCTGTTCTGGGCATCGACGGCGGCGGCGACCTCTTCGACATCAAGGTCGAAGGCCTTGAGGGCGATCGGGTCGAGCTGAATCCGCACCGCGTATTTCTGCGAGCCGCGCACCTGGACCTGGGCGACGCCGAGGACGGTCGACAGTCGCTGGCTCATGGTCTGGCCATAGCGGTCGAGGACGGACAGCGGCAGGGTCGGGCTGGACAGCGAGATATAGAGGATCGGCAGGTCGGCCGGATTGGCCTTGCGAAACGACGGCGGGGCGGGCATGCCGTCGGGCAGGCGGCGCGCCGCCGAGCTGATCGCGGCCTGGACGTCCTGGGCGGCGGAGTCGATGTCACGCTCGAGGGAAAACTGTAAAGTGATCTGGGTTCGCCCGGAGTTGCTCACCGAACTCATCGAGTCGATGCCGGCGATACTCGAAAATTCCTTTTCGAGGACGGTGGCAACCGACGAGGCCATGGTGTCGGGGTTGGCCCCCGGCAGGGTGGCGGTGATATTGATGGTCGGATAGTCGACATTGGGCAGGTCGCTTACCGGCAGCTGTTTGTAGGCGATGAGGCCGAAGAGCAGGATGGTCAGCATCGTCAGGACGGTCATCACCGGCCTGCGGATGAAGATGTCGGACAGGGAGTTCATGGCGTCCCCCGGGGTGTTGCCGGCCCCTGTCCGGCCGGCACCTTGGCCGGGTCGGCTGATGGTTTGCCGCGTTCCTCGACCTTGCTGCCGTTCTTCAGCTGGACCTGGCCGTCGGTCACCACCCTCTCGCCGGGCGCCGCCCCCGCTTCGACGACGGTCATGCCGTCCAGGGTCGGGCCGGTGGTGATGTCGCGATATTCAACAGTCAGATCATCTTTCACCACGAAGATATGGGGACCATCCTGGCCGAGCTGTACCGCCGCACTGGGGACGACGGTGAGGTCGGGGCGGGAGGTCAGCTGCAGCCGGACCTCGACGAACTGGCCCGGCCACAGGGTCTTGGCGGTATTGGCGAATTCCGCTTTCAACCTAAGGGTGCCGGTGGTCGCATCGAGGCTGTTGTCGAGAAAGGAAAAGGTCCCGGTCAAGCCATCGCCTTCGGGACCGGTGAGCATGACCTTGAGGCTGCCCTGACCCTGGTACTTTCTGATCTCCCCGAAATGTTTGCCGGGAACGGCGAAGGCCACCTTGATCGGCGAGACCTGATTGATGGTCACCATCGCCCTGTCGGTGTTGGCCCTGATCAGGTTGCCTTCCGTCACTAAAAGTTCCCCGGTCCGGCCGGCGATGGGGGCCGGTATCGTGCAGAACTCGAGCTGCAGCCGGGCGTTTTCGACCGCAGCCTCATCGGCCTTGATGGTGGCGGCCAGGGTCGCCACCTTGGTTTGTGCCTGCTCCGCCTGCTCGGTGGAAACATAGCCTTTTTTGGCGGCCTGGGTGTAGCGTTCCAGTTCCTTGCGGGCATTGTCGTGCTCCGCCCGGTCGCGGGCCAGGTTGCCCTGTGCCTGGTTGAGCTGGGCAATGAAGGGACGGGGATCGATGGTAAAGAGCAGCTCGCCCTTGTTGACCTCGTCACCTTCCTTGAAGTGGACGCTTTTCAGGGTGCCGGTGAGCTGTGATTTGATGGCCACCGTCGCAAAGGGCTCGACCGTGCCGATCGCCTGGATCTCGACGGGAATGGTCCTTTTCTCGCTGGTCCCGACCAGCACTGGCACCGCTCGCTTTTTCGGCCGTTCTTCAGCCTTGTTCTTGCCGTTCTGGAGGTCGGAACAGCCACCGAAAATAAGGCTCAGCAAAATCAGAAGGATAAACAGCATTGCGGTCGGGGCGGCGGTTTTTGTCGATGTAGTGTCGATCATTGCGGAATATTTTCAGGTGGAGTTTGCTCTGGATTCTGGCGGCTGTCGCCGCCGGCGGTTGCCCCGTTTTCGCGCGTTTCCTGGTCCTGCCAGCCGCCTCCCAGGGCCTTGAAGATGGCCACCATGGCCAGGGTGAGGCGCTGGTCGCTCTGGGCCAGCTGGTCCTGGGACTGATAAAGGGCCTGCTCACTCTGGAGGACATCAAGGAAATCGGTAAGGCCCGCCTCATAGAGGCCGTTGGCGATTCTCACCGCTTTTTCCCCGGAGACGACGGCCTCGGCGAGGATCTGGCCGGTGGTTCGTTCGTGGGCGAAGGCGACCAGACCGTCTTCGACCTCGGCCAGGGCGGTCAGCACCGTCTGCTCATATTCCGCCAGGAGTTCATCCCGGCGGGCCTCGTTGATCTTGACGACGGCCCGCCTTTTGCCCTGGTCGAATAAAGCGAGGTTGACGGTCGGGCCGATCGACCAATAGCGGCTGCCGGCGGTAACCAGATCACCAAGACTGCTGCTGCGCAGCCCGAACAGGGCGTCCAGGGAAAATTTCGGAAAGAGATCGGCGGTGGCTACCCCGATTTCGGCGGTGGCGGCGGCCAGCCGGCGTTCGACGGCGCGGATATCGGGGCGCTGCCGGATAGTCGCGGCGGGCAGGTTGACCGGCAGCCGGGGAGGTACCATCGGGCCGGTCTCCGCTCCGGTCAACAGGGAAATGAGACTTGCCGGTGGTTGCCCGGCGAGAATGGCCAGCTGGTGCATGGCCTGCCGGATCGACCGCTCGAGGGGGGGGATCACTGCCCTGGTGAGGGCCAGCTGGGTCTGGGCCTGCACCAGGTCGAGTTCATTGCCCAGGCCCATCTCAAAACGGCCGCGGACCAGGGCAACGGTCTTTTCCTGGGTGGCGATATTCTCCATTGCCGCGGCGCGTCGCCTTTGGCCGCCCCGCAGCTCCAGGTAGTTTCTGGCGACCTCGGCCTGGAGCGTAACCAGGACAGCGCGCATATCCTCGTGGCTGGCGGCAAGTGAGGCATCGGCCGCCTCCACCGCCCGCCGTACGCCGCCGAAGACATCGAGTTCCCAGCCGGCATCGAAACCAAGCTGGAAGAGGTTCTGGGTATCGTCGGAGGAAGAGGAACTGTTTTCGCTGCGCCGGCTATGGGTGGAGAGAGCCGAAGTACCAAGGGAACCGGTCGCCGCCGCGACAATTCTCTGGGCCCTGGCGGCCCGGATGCCGGCCTCGGCCCTGCGCAGATCGCGGTTGGCGGCGGTGGCCCTCGTGATCAGGGCATCGAGCAGCGGGTCGTTGAACAGGGTCCACCAGCTATTTAACCCGGGATCGACCTGGGGTGAGATACCCGCCGCCGGTTCATGCCACTCGCCGGGGATTGCCGGTCGCGGCGGCTGATAGCTGGGACCGACGGCCGCGCAACCGGCGAAAAACAGGGTGACAACCACGCCGAGGACGATCGGTGGCAATTGCCGGTATTTGATGGTCATCGGGGAGAAATCCTTGGGCACGGAGGATAGGCATGACGGGCATGACGGCTCGCGGTGAGTATTCGTTCTGTTGTTGGCTTGTCGATCACGGCGCCTTCCGGGAGAGAAGGGCAACACCATGGACATTAAAACAAACGTTTTATTTGCGCAAGGCGGATAGCCGGCGATATTTGAAACCTAGACACGCACCTGGAAACCAGAATCGTTTCTGAGTTTCGGTTTGACAACTCCGGCCATTGTTTATTATATCGTCAGATGTTTGCTGACCAGCTTTAAAAAACCACTTCCGACCGGCCCGGGCTGTCGACAAGTTCTATATCCAGGTCGGTCTGCGCGTCAATATGGGTTCGGTGCTCTGCCTGGCCGGGGCCGAACCCCTCGAGGGTAAGGGACCCTATCTCCTGACCTTCTGATCCGTACTCTGTCGAAGGTTCGTAAAACCCCCGCAAGGGGGGAAGATAAAGAATCCCGTTTTCAGGCCCGGTGGGCGAAACATGACAAATACAGCAGGACTGCCCGAGCAAGACGGGCATGGAGTTTTCTGCAATTACTGCCCCGGCTTCTGCTGCTATCGGCTGTCGGGTTCAACCCTCCTGGTTACCGCCACCGATATTAACCGTATCGCCCGGCATTTTCAGATCAGCGACGGCCAGGCACGGCGAAAATATATCGAAAATAGAAATACCTTACAGGTCAGGGAGGACGGTTCCTGTATCTTCCTGGCCGATGGCAGGCTGAGTAAGCGATGTTCCATTCACCCGGCAAGACCTGCGCAGTGCCGCGCTTTCCCTTATGGCGCCCCCTGTCCGTATGTCAACCGGGAAGATCTGCTGGAAATTATCTATCCTAAGGTGGAGCGGAGCCTCGGGCTTGCGCAGCCTGATACGGGCAAAGACCAAGTTTGCTGAAAATCGCCCGGATCCGCATCTTTCCGGGGGGGTCTGACCCGGTCGCGCCTCGTCCCGTCGAGCAGGTCGAAACAAAAGAAAAATACGTTGCCTGATCGTTGCAAAAGAGCTAGTAGTGGCTCTGCCGGATAAGAAGAACGTTGTCGCAGGTCTTGCCTGTTGTCGTCATGAAATTATTTTCAAAGATATATTCTTCCCTGCTG
>JBBRGP010000096.1:0-8595 GCA_038224105.1 Desulfobulbales bacterium
ACCTCATCTAATCATGAAAAGACCTCTGCTCATCGTCCTTTTCCTCCTCGGCTTGCCGGGATGGTCTCCAGCGCTTGAGATCGCCTTCAAACAGACCAGCCAGGTCGAAGACGCCGTTATTAAACTGGCCGATGTCGCGGAATGCCAAGAGAAGTCCCCTCTGGCGGAGGCGCTCGCCAGCCAGTCCGTAGGCCAGGCGCCAGCCCCCGGCGAGACCGTGGTGCTCCGCGCCCAGGATATCAAACAGTTCCTGGCGTCCAGCCAGACCCTGCCGGACGACATAACCTGGAGCGGTTCCGCGACGATCACCATCACCCGTACCGGGATAGTCGTGGGACCGGAGCGGGTGCAGGCGCTTATTGCCGAGTTTATCAGCCGCAACAGCCAAAACCTGCCGAAGGCCGAGATCACCTTCGTGCCCAGTGGTCTGCCGCTGCCCTTTACCCTGCCGAAAGGCGACCTCTCCTGCGAGGTCATTCCCTCCAATCCGAATATCCTCGGCAGTTCCCGTTTTTCGATCATTTTCAAGGTCGATAACCGGGTCGCAAAAAATATGTCGGTGCGCGGCAAGACCGAGGCCCTGACCCAGGTGGCAGTCGCCGCCCAACCTTTGAAAAAGGGGCTTATCCTCGGGCCGCAGCATCTCAGGATGGCGACGCTGGATATCAGTGACCTGGCCAATCCAGCCTTTGATGCCAAGGATCTGTTCGGTATGCAGCTGACCCGCGGGTTGCAGACCGACGCCCCCGTTCTCGCCACCATGGTCGAGAACCTGCCGGTGGTAAAACGCGGTCAACAGGTAAAAATCGCCATCAAGTCGGGGGCCCTGCAGCTGACGGCCACCGGTTTGGCCTACAATGACGGTAAGCTCGATCAAATGATCAAGGTTCAAAATATCAGCTCCAGCAAAATCATCCTGGGGCGGGTTGCCGGCCCCGGCCTGGTAGAGGTCATGCTCTAACATGAAATATCGTCAACAAATGAAAAAATATCTTCTTTTCCCCTTCGTCGTCATGCTCCTGGCATCGTGCGCGGCACCGCCGAAATCACCGGTCGCCATCCACGAACCGCTGGAGGAGATCGAAACGATCCATGAGGAGAGTAAAGAAGCGGGCTCGCTGTGGCGCGAAAACAACCAGTCGATGTTTGCCGACCGCAAGGCCCATGACGTCGGCGACATCGTTACCGTCATTATCTCCGAGAAGGCCAGCGCCTCCAAGGAGGCAACCACTTCGACGAGCCGTTCCTCCAATATGACGGCCTCGATACCCAATTTCTTCGGTCTGGAAACCGATAAGATATGGGCAACCAGCCATAATCCCGTTGATCTGGAAAATCTGGTCAAGGCCGATTTCGCCAACGGTTTTGATGGCGCCGGCACCACCACCCGCAAGGAAGACCTGAACGCCTTCCTCACCACCCAGGTGGTCAGCCGCTACCCCAATGGTCAATTGAAGATCCGCGGCGGCAAGGAGGTTATGGTCAACGACGAGGTCCAGATTATCTACCTGACCGGCATCGTCCGGCCGGTCGACATCACCGCCGCCAACACCGTCAATTCGTATAAGATACTCAATGCCCGGATCAGCTATACCGGCAATGGCGCGATCAGCGACAAACAGCAGCCGGGCTGGGCGATGCGGATGCTTGATTATGCCTGGCCGTTTTGAGATAGCGAACAATCCTCTAGCGTGGTGAACAATATGAAATGCTGGCTGACCCTTTTTATTGCCCTCATATTCTCGGCGACTCTGGCGACTCCCCCTGCCGACGCCGCCAGGATCAAAGATCTCGCCCAACTGCACGGGGTCCGCAACAATCAGCTGATGGGCTACGGCCTGATCACCGGCCTGAACGGCACCGGCGACGATATGAAGAAATCGGTGTTCACCCTGCAGGCCGTCTACAATATGATGACCCGGCACGGCATCACCATCAACCCGGACAATATCAACGACATCAAATTAAAAAACGTGGCGGCGGTGATGGTCACCGCCACTCTGCCACCGTTTGCCAAATCCGGGTCGACTATCGATATCCAGGTGTCATCGATGGGTGACTCAAAAAGCCTCGCCGGCGGCACCCTGTTGATGACGCCGCTGGTCGGCCCCGATGGCAAAGTCTATGCGGTCGCCCAGGGACCACTGTCAGTCGGCGCCTTTTCCTTTGGCGGCAAGGCCGCCCAGGTGCAAAAAAATCATCCGACCGTCGGCAGCGTTGCCGGAGGAGCTATCGTCGAGCGCTCGGTGCCCGGTGAATTGGGCGCCGGCGGCAAGATCGAATACCAGCTGCGCAACGCCGACTTCACCACCACCGCCAATATGGCCGAGGTCATCAACAAGAGATTTGGCCAGGGTACCGCCTTCCCGGAATCTTCAGGAACGGTGAAGGTGGCCATCCCGGGGCAATTCAAGGAAGATATCGTCGATTTTATTGCTGCCCTCGAGGTCCTGGATGTCGATACCGATTCTCCGGCCCGGGTGGTAGTCAACGAACGGACCGGCACCATCGTCATGGGCAAGGATGTCCGACTGGCAACGGTAGCCGTTTCCCATGGCAATCTCAGTCTGATCATCCGCGAGGATACCAGTGTTTCGCAACCCAATCCGCTGTCCGAAGGAGAAACCGTCATCGCCCCGCAGACCAGCACCACGGTCATTGAGGACGAAGGGCAACTGGTCCTGCTGGACATGAAAAAAGGCGTCTCCATCGGCGAGATCGCCAATGCCCTGAACGCCATTGGGGCAACGCCACGTGATCTCATTGCCATATTCCAGGCGATCAAGGCCTCCGGCTCCCTGCACGGCGAGCTGCTTATTCTCTAAGAACCGACCATGGATTACAAAATCGATCCCCGCCTTGTCGCGGGTCACCCGACCCAGCCAAAAGGTGATAAAAAAGCCAAAGATCTTAAATCATTACGCGAGTCAAGCCGGGAGTTTGAGGCGCTCATGGTGATGGAGATGCTGAAAGCCATGCGCAAGTCGGTGCCAGAAGGCGGGCTCTTTGAAAAAAACGCGTCCACCGAAATTTTCCAGGACATGCTCGATACCGAAACGGCGAAGGCCGCGAGCCGCGGCAAGGGTCTGGGCCTCGGCCAGGCGATGTATGACCAGATGGCAAAACTGATCGAAAATAAAAAGAATCCGTAAGGTACTAAACTCTTTCCGTCCTCCCTCCGATAATAATCGTAACGAAAGCCCTCATATCGAGGCACGATACGAAGGACCAAAGCCCGGTGCATGGATGCACATTTAAAGGCGCAGGGAGGCAAAACATGTTAGAAAACACCACGATAAGCTCATATCTACCCGCCGGAAACACCCCCACTCGGCAACCTGAAAGGCTTACCGCCTCTCACCAGCGCGGGCAGAGCAGCCAACGACAAAGCTTCAATCTGACTACCGACCGGGTGACGCTCTCCTACAATACCGAATCGGTTGTGACATATGACGGGTCGATGACCCTGCCGGGCACGCAGGGCGACGGCTTCGACCTGCTCCGCGGCCTGGTTCTGAACATGTTCAAAGAACAGGGCATCGATTGTAAAATCCTCTCCGACGATGCCGAGATCGATATCAGCACGCTCACCCCCGAAAAAGCTCAGGACTTAGTTGCCGATGATGGCTATTTTGGAGTAGAAAAGACATCTGAGCGGATTTTTGATTTTGCCGTAGGCATCGCCGGCGGGGATCCGGCGCGACTCGATGCCATTCGGGCGGGTGTCGAAAAAGGGTTCCAGGAGGCGTACGAGGCATTCGGCGGCTGGTTGCCGGACATCTCCTATGACACCTATGACGCTGTTATGAACAAACTGGATGACTGGGCAGGGGTTTCTCCCGGTCAGCAATCGAAAAATTAGGTGAAGCCATGAGCGTAGAATTTTTTGGAATCGGCGGCCCGGGACAAATCGGCAGTCTGAAAAAGACACAGAAAATTCAGGCCGATAAAAAAGCGGAAGGGGCGGGAGAAGACAAAGTGCAGTTTTCTTCGATCCTCCAGGATGTCAACCGGGCCAAGGCGGGATCGGCCAGCGGCGACGTCGAAAGAGCAGCACGGATCAAAGAATTGCAGGCGCAGATCAAGGAAGGTTCCTACGAACCGGATCTGCAAAAAGTGTCCGCCTCTTTGTTACAATTCTTAGTAGAGAATAGATAAAATGGAAACCGGGACCACCCACGACTATCTCGTCCGCCTGCGGGACATCATCCTCCAGGAGCGAGAGTGCGCCAGAACTCTCGACATGCCGGGAATGACCGAGGCGATGCAAACCAAGGAAGAAATTGTCAAGGTGCTGGCTCATGTTAAAGTTATCGATGACCGGGACAAGCCTATCGCCGCCCAGATCCGCGCCGAGAATCGCCGTAACGCCTTTCTCTTTAAGTCGACGCTCGGCTGGATCAGACAAACTATGGAATTTTTTGGCCAGAAAACCGTGACTTCAACGTATTCAGCCCATGGCTATACGATTGCCTCGCAGGTAAACGGCCGCCTCCTTTCGGGAAGGATTTGATATGGCCGGCCTCCTCAATGCCCTTAATTCCGCCAGGACCTCTCTTGAGGTCAACCAGAAATCGATAGAGATCGTCGGCAACAACATCTCCAACGTCAATACCGAAGGGTATTCCCGGCAGAAAGCCCAGTTCGAGACCTATCCGGCCATGAATTTCGGCGATTTTTTCATCGGTCAGGGAGTGAAAATAACCAACGTCAGTCGCGAGCACGATGTCTTTATTGATCGGCAGATCAACCAGAAGGCGGTCGACTTCGGGCTGCAGGACGCCCTGACCCGCCCCCTCTCGGAGCTGGAGCGGGTACTCACCATTACCGACGACAATATTTCCACCGACATTGATAACTTCTTTGATTCACTTCAGGAGCTTACCGCCGACCCCAGCGATCTCGTGCAACGCAACAACGTCATCCTCCAGGGGGATGTGCTGGCGACCAGCCTTAATAATGCCGTCAATGACCTCAACTCCATCAAGGCAAACATCAACGATACCATTGTTTCCAAACTCGATACGGTTAACGCCCAGATCAGGGAAATAGCCGACCTCAACGACCGTATTTACAGTATTGAAATCCATGGCCAGACGGCCAACAGCGCCCGAGATCAGCGGGATATGGTCGCCAAGGAACTGGCCAAAACCATTGGCGCCCAATCCTACGAGGACTCGAACGGCATGCTGTCAGTGCAGCTGCCCGGCGGCCTGCCGCTGGTTCAGGGCATCCTGCCGATGTCGATCAGCGCCGCCACCAGCGGCACCGATCTGGTCCTGCAACTTAACGCCGGCGGTGTCACCCGCAATCTTGGCGAGAGAAATCTCGGCGGTTCCTTCCAGGGACTGGTCGATGTCCGGGATAATCTCATCCCGGAAGTGAATGGCGAGCTGGATAAACTTGCCTATGAACTGAGCGTCCAGATAAATTTGCAGCACCAGGCCGGCGGGGCGCTCGACTCGAGCACCGGCAACCTTTTTTTCAACATGCCCCCCAACTATGTCGCCTCTCCCCCCGGTCCGCCGCCGACCGCCGCCGAATACGACGGCGCGGCCCGGCTTATCCACGTGGTCATCACCGATCCGGCCAAAATCGCCGCCGGCGCCGCCCCCGACCCGGGCCCGCCGCTCGGTACCGTGGCCCCCGGCGACAACAGCAACGCTTTGACGCTCGCCAATATCGGCGACACCTATCTGATTGGCGGGACGGACAGCTTCAATTCTCTGTATGGCAAGATCGCCGCGAAAATCGGCGTGGAGAGCAATCAGAACCAGCTCTCCTTGAAAGGCGCGGAAGATGCCATGGATCAGCTCGAAAATTTCCGCGACGGCCTGGTCGGCGTCTCGCTCGAGGAGGAGATGATCAGCCTCATTCAATTCCAGCGGGGCTTCGAGTCTTCGGCGAAATTTCTTTCCACCGTCGATGAAATGATGTCGACGATCATGCAAATAAAAAGATAGTCTTGCATAAGGACGGCGCATCATGAAAGTAACCGACAATTCCACCTACCGGTTAATGCAGACCAACCTTGACCGAATTACCAACGACCTGCTGTCCCTCCGCACCCAGGGCGCCACCGGCTTGAAACTGAATAAAGCCTCGGACGATCCCGGCTCGATCCGGCCGGTCCTGACGACAAGGACGCAGCTTCAGCAAAACGACCGCTACCTGGAAACCATGGGACTGGCCGGAGACAAGATGGCCGCCACCGACGGTCATCTTGCCCAGGTCGAAAACGTCCTGGTGCGGGCCAAGGAGATTGCCATCAATGCGGTCAACGGAGCGATGAGTACCACCGATCTGGCAACCCTTGCCGATGAGATCGCTGAACTGCGCAATCAACTGCTGGACACCGCCAATGCGGTAATCGACGGTAAATATATTTTTGCCGGATACCAGGAAGACACCAAACCGTTCACGGCGAACCCGGCCTATGACCCGGGCCTCTACGACCCGAGCGACGTCACCACCTGGCCGTACCTGTATCATGGCGACAACAATCCCACCCAACTGGAAATCACCCCCGGCGAGCTGCTCAAAGCCACCCTTACCGGCAACGAACTGTTCATGGGGATAACCAATCAAATCGCCGCCACCGGCTACGCCGATCCCTACCAGGGCGAGTCGATGACCTCCGGACCGATCGGCGTCGGCACTCCCGGCAACGATATTACCATCACCACCGGCGCGGTGGTCACCACTCTCTCCGGGGCAACCGACCTTACCGATCCGGCCGGTGAAAATAACTATGCCGGCAAGGTCGCCGCCCTGCTCAGTCTGGGAACCGGTCTGGTCGGAACCGCCAATGCTGCCACCGTCAATCTCGGGCCTCTGGCACTTACTAATTTCGTTGATACCGAAGACACCTATGGGCTGGATATAACCTCGGGCGGCACCACCATCTCGGTCGCCCTGGACGGTCCATCGGCAAATTACGATTTCACCCTGAGCGGCATGGCCGCCGCCCTCGCCAACAGTGCCGGCGCAACCAACCTCACGGCAACCGGCGGCACCCTCGCCAACGGCGTCCGCTACGATATATCGAGCGGCGCCCTGGTCCTTACCGGACCGGCCGACGGCTCCGAGATTGACCTGAACGAGGCCATCACCGACGGCGTCGCCACCGCTACGTTACCGTCCGGCGGAATCACCGGCAGCAACCAGACCGCCTACGGCACCATCAATATCGCCCCCGGTTCGTCAACCGAGGTGACCCTTGGCGGGGCCGGATTGACCGAGGTCGGCCTGACCGCCGATACCCTTAATGGTGCTTCCGGCCGAATTGACCTTTTCACCGTCCTGATGCGCACCGAAGAAGCGATCCGAGCCGGCAATTTCGACGATATCACCGGCCCCGGCGGAGCGCTGCAGGCGCAGATCGACAACCTGGAAATTGCCGCCAATCAAAATCGCAGTCAACGGAGCACCCTCGGCGCCCGGGCCCAGCGGGTCGATGCGGCAATACTGCATCAGGAAGATGCGCAAATCGACCTCAAGCAAATTCTTTCACGCTACCAGGATGCCGATATCTTGAAGGTGTATAATGAGATAATTCAGAAAGAGAGTGCCTTTGAAGCCGCCTTGAATGTTACCGGAAGAGTCTCGAAAATTTCGATTCTTGATTATTTCTAGACATCGATTACTATCGTGCCAGGAAAGAGTGCCGCACGGCGCTGTCGATCATCTCTCAACTTCCAGGCGGAATAATTCGCATTTGCATTCAAGATGGCATTTGTTTTTCGTAGGGTGCACTCCGTGCACCAACATCCTAGTCAGCCGGGGACAGGATTCAATTCTGTCCCACGGGACAATCCTAGTCAGCCGGGGACAGGATTCAATTCTGTCCCACGGGACAAGGATGCACAGAGCGCACCCTACTTTCGAGCCAATTTGAAAACTTATTGGAATAAGCCGTCATTACGGTGACCATTATGCTGGTTCTTACCAGAAAACTCGGTGAAGGAATTGTCATAGATGACGATGTGACAATCACTATTGTGGAAATGAAGGGTGGAAATGTCAGAATCGGCATCGATGCCCCGCGCCATAAGAAAATCTACCGACAGGAAGTATATGATCGGATCGTTGAAGAAAACCGCGAAGCCGCTCAGTGGAATATGCTCGATCTTGAGAAGATCAGCGATAACCTCATTGTGAGAAAAAACAAAAATGGAAAAGATTAACACTCGCTTTGGCGAAGTAGCATACGACCCGGAAAATCTCCTCCATTTTCCGGCAGGGTTGATCGGCTTGCCGAATCTTCGCCACTTCGTGGTCATGCCCAACAAAAAGAAAGGTCCACTGTTTTGGATTCAGAGCGTTGACGACCCGGATATGGCCTTCGTGCTCACCGATCCGACCAATTTTTTCCTCGATTACCTGGTGGTGCCGGACCCGGCCGAGCGCCAGACCTTGAATATCAAAGAAGGTGATGAGTATTTCGTGCTGAACGTCGTCACCGTCCCACCCGACCAGAATATTACCTTAAATCTTGCCGCGCCGATTCTCTTTGCCGCCAAGACCAACAGAGCCGTTCAGGTCATTCTTGAGGGCGTCGGCTATTCCTCGAAAACCCCGCTGCCGAAATAACCC
>JBBRGP010000097.1:0-8583 GCA_038224105.1 Desulfobulbales bacterium
ACCTTGACCCTGACCAAGGACGAACTCATCGATATCGAAGACAGCGCCCTGGTCAAGACCCTGGTCCATAACTACTCCCATGACCCGGAAACACCGGAGAAATTTTTTATCAAGGATACCCTGGCCATGGACTACGCAAACATCCACGGATCCCCGTCCGACGGTTGTTTTCTCGGTCCCTACGCCACCGTCGACCTGACGACCATGCGCGATTGCGTCGTTGGTGCCTATTCCTACATTCAGGCCGGGGAGATCAGTCACCAGAATTTCAGTCCGGGGACCATCTGGGTCAACAGTCCGGGTAACTTCAATTTTTACTATAAATACCCCCTCGAGGAGCTCAATCACTATGTCTCTTTGTCTCCCGACAAAGTTCCCTGGGGCATCCTCATCGACTTCATCGAGGCCCGGAAGGTCGAATTCCAGCGGGTATTCGACTTCGTCAACCTCGAAGAGATCGAATCGATACCGAAAACCGCCTCTCTCGACCGCTACGCCGTGGTCCTGCCGAATATCAAGATCGCCGACAACGTCCTCGTTTCCCAGCGGGCCTACATTGAAAATTCGAGCCTCGGCAAGGGTGCGAATGCCCAGGAAAACTGTTTCATCATTAATTCGCAACTTGAGGGGTACAACGTTACCGCCCATGGCGCGAAGATCATCGAGGCGGATTTAGGTCTCGGGGTTTTTGTCGGTTTCAACAGCTTCCTGCGCGGTAAAAAAGAGAGCCGGCTCAAGATTGGCGACAGCTGTGTGATTATGCCGCACACCATTGTCGATATCGAGCAGGAGTTGGAAATCCCTGCCGACCACCTGGTCTGGGGGTTGGTGCGCAATCGCCAGGAACTTGCCCAGAACTCGCTTTCTCTCGTACAGCTTTCTGCAATCGATACCTCTTTTTCCCGGGGCAGGATGCACTTTGAAGGCAGCGGCGCCCTGTTTGTCAAGGCATTCAAGGACCGCATTCACCATATCCTCGATGTCAATGGGGCGTTCTTTGAAAACGGCAAAAACGCCGGCCATGCCCAGAAAAACCAACGATTGTCCTTGAATACCATCCAGCCTTTCCAATTTGGCCCGATGGAAGGGATGTACCCGAGTATCAGGATACTGCCGTAGCAAACCCGCCGCGGTGCTGTGCGGAGGGCGGAATACAGTCCCGGAAGGCTTGCCGCCTGACAAGAGGAGCTGTTTACCGGGATAACCGTAATGGACATATGAAAATCGATCTTGAACAACTCATCCGTGCCCTGTCGAACACCGTTGATCTCGTCGGGGTCGATGAAATCCACCACGGCAAGAGAGTGGCGTACATGACCCTTGGCTGCACCGGCATAATGGGGGTCGATCAGGAAGAAAGGAACAGGATCTTTCGCACTGGTCTCCTCCATGACTGCGGAGTTTCCTCAACCAAAGTCCACCGGCACCTCATCGACGAGGTCGACTGGGCGGAAGCCGACCAGCATTGCCAAATCGGTGCCGAGAGGTTGCGGCGGATTCCCGGTCTCGCCTCGATGGCCGAGCCAGTCCGGTATCATCACACCCGCTGGCAGATTCTGAAGGAGCTGCCCCTGCCGGAACGGACCAAGATCCATGCCAACCTCATCTATCTCCTTGACCGGGTCGATGCCCTGGCCGCCCTGCATCAGGCTCCCAACCGCCTGGCGGCAAAGGAGGACATTCGCAGGAAGGTCTTGAACTTCCGCCATACCTATTTCCATCCGCAGCTCGTTGAGATTTTTTTAACCGCCTCCGATAGCGAGGCATTTTGGATCACTATGGAACCGCAACATCTTGAAGAATTCCTCAAAAAACGCCAGTCGGACTCGGAAGAAATCGTTGTCGAAGACGAAAGTCTGCGGACCGTTGCTGCCATCTTTGCCGAGATCGTCGATGCCAAAAGCCCCTACACCGCCGAACATTCGCGCGGGGTCGCCAGTCTTTCCAGGTATTTGGCGGAGAGGTGCGGAGTGCCGTCACCGGTCTGCGAGAAGATCGAGGTGGCCGGCCTGCTCCACGATCTCGGCAAGCTCCAGGTGCCTGATATGATCCTTGAGTTTAAAGGCGAACTGAAGGAGGAGGAACAGGCGACCATGCGTCACCACAGCTTTGTCACCTATCAGATTCTCAAAAAAATCGGCGGGCTTGAGGATATCGCCCTGTGGGCCGGCAACCACCACGAAAGACTCGATGGCAGCGGCTACCCATTCCGCAGGACGGCGGCGGAATTGGACCAGGAATCGCGTATTATCATCGTTGCCGATATCTTTCAGGCGCTCGCTCAGAATCGTCCGTACCGCGTTTCCCAGTCCCCGGAGACCATTGTCAACATCCTCAAGAAAGGGGCTGACCATGGTCAGCTCGATTACGGCCTGGTCAGTCTGGTGGAGTCGGATTTATCCACCTGCTACGCGATGGCCACCCCACCGAGTTGAAGCCAGGCCGGCGAGGCGCATCACCCATGGGTTTTTCGTTTCCGCACGGTCATTTCACACCGTATGCAGTCAAATGCCAGTTGGTACTCCCCAGTATTATCGGCGAGGACCAGGGGTTCGACGACTCCCACTGCATGACTGCCCATCTTTGGACAGATCGCCAACTGGGCCTTGAGACAATATCTGCAGGTCATCAGGGCACAGTCGTCAGCATCGGCAGCCCGTAATCCCGACCTGTCGATGTTCCTTACCCCGTGCCGCCGGTAGAACTCCTCGGCCTTGCGGTTGGCGATGTTGTCGCGGTAGCTCACCTTTTCCGAAGGCCAGGGATAATCATTGACCGTTCGCGGGGCGTGTTCGTTGATATAGACATGCAGCCTGACTGCCAGGTGTTCGGCCACGCCCTTGCGCCGCAGGTCATTAAAGACCGCGACGGCGAAGAAGGACTGAGGTTGCAGAGCGATTTTAACTTCCCCCACCGAGAACAGGGTTCCCCCGCTTTTTTTCAGCTGTTTTTCCGCTGTCGCCAGGACTGCCCCGGCCCGCCTGGCTACTTCCCGTTCCGCCCGGACTGCGGTTTTCGAGACCACGCCGTCCTCATCGGTGATAACCATCGATAACCCGTCGGCGGTTTCCTGGATGGCCATCTTCACCATCAGGGTCCGGCATTGCTCGCTTTGGGCAACGCGTTTGGCGAAGAGGGGGTCGGCATTGCGATACACCATCGTCCCCACCGGCAGGAACACGGGATCTCTGGAATAAATCATCTGGCCTTCGACCCGGTTGGCCTTAATGCCGACCAACCTCCCGGCGCGATCGATATAGCAGAGGCCGTCGCCGTTGCGGACCTCCTCGCCGGTCGCCAGGGTGAAGAACCTTTTCTCGGCGCGAACCACCGGCCCCAGCACCTCACCGGTCGATTTGGGACTGTCTATCGCCCCGGGTGCGGACCTTTTTCTCGTCAGGAAATAGTCGGTTCGCCCCCGGTTGAACGACTTGGCTGTATCCGGGAAGAACGAAAAATGGCAACGGCCGGAAGACGCCCGTTGCAGCCGATCATCACTGTCGATCAGTTGATCCAGGGCCTGGCGATAGAAGGCGGTGACGTTCTTGACGTAGGTTTGATCTTTCAGACGCCCCTCGATCTTGAAGGAATCGATTCCGGCCTCGATCAGCGCGCCAAGATGGGCGGAGAGCTCTAGGTCCCTGAGACTGAGGAGGTAACGATCCTTCTCGAGGATTTTCCCGCTGCCATCGCGCAGGGTGTATCGATGGCGGCAGAACTGGGCACACTCGCCGCGATTGGCGCTCCTCCCGGAGATCACCTCGCTCATATAGCACTGGCCGCTGTAACAGACACAGAGGGCGCCATGCACAAAAAACTCGAGAGTCGTGGTGGTTGCGGCGTGAATCCGGCGGATCTGCTCAAGGCTCAATTCCCTGGCCAGGACCACCTGCCGAAACCCGACCTTTTCAAGAAACAGCACCTTCTCGGCCGTGCGGTTATCGGTCTGGGTTGAGGCATGCAGGGGGATGGGCGGCAATTCCTCTTCCAGCAGCCCCATATCCTGGATGATCAGGGCATCGACACCCATTGTCTGAAGCTGCCAGGCAAGACCCACGGCCAGGGCCAGTTCGCGGTCATCGAGGATGGTATTGAGGGCGACATAGACCTTTGCCCGGAACCGGTGGGCGGCGGTCACCAGTTTTTCGATATCGACGAGACTGTTGGCGGCCGCCGCCCTGGCACCAAATTGCGGCCCGCCGATATAGACGGCGTCGGCGCCATGGTCAATGGCGGCAAGACCGCTGGCGAGATCCCGGGCAGGAGCCAGTAATTCGATTTTGCGCTTTTCCATGACCGCCGGCAGCATCAGTTGCAGATCCTTGTCGAGAAGAGTGACCGCGAGGTGACCCTCTCAAAAAATATTGTTTACTGACCGACAAACACCCCACAAAGGGGGTACTCTTTTCAGTTCCCTCTTGCGGCCTTCGAGTTGATCTCCGGCAAGCCGACGAGAAAGCTCCGGCGATTGTGGAAATCCGGCCCCTTTCCTGGATGGTCGATGGCCCAATACCCAGCCACCCCCGCCCGATCGAGGATAACCGCGGCAACCCCGACCTCGAGGTCCGCCCAATCGGGAACAAAGCAGTGGATATCGATCCGGCAGGTCAGGGAAAACATGGTGGTGTCCATGGCTGCAGTGCAGAATGGCCGGCCAACCGCCGCCTCCTCCCCCATGCCCTGCCGGTAGCCGGTGAAATGATACACATTCCAACAACAGTTCGGGGCAAGGTTAACCTCCCAGTATGCCGAATCGCCCGGGATGCCGAAAAAAAACTCAAAACAGGTTTGTCGCCAGAGTTGCTGGCAACGAGAGACGACCGAGCGAGGGGCGAACCAACCAATATGGTCAAGCTTCCCCTCCACCCGGTATTTTATCAGAATTTTGCCATGTTGTCTGCCGAGGGTGCCAGAAATTGCCAATTCCTCGGAAGCGGGTGGGGCGGTGAATGGCCGGAGCCGAAAAGGGTGTTCAATCCTTTCTTCTCTCTCCGTCACATCGATCCTCGATATTGCTATTCTTCCTCTACATCAATGCAGTCAACCGGGCACGCAGCGGCGGCGTCTTCAATACATTCATCATCCTCGGAATACTGTTCATACACATAGGCCTTCTCTGTCTCATCGTCAAAACCGAAAACATCGGGACAAAGTTCTATGCAGCTTTGACAACCGATACATTCCTCTTCGTCCAATGTAACCTTTAGCGCCATCCGCATCCTCCTTAAAGTAACTCAATGATATGCCCTACATTTGACGGGCAAAGCGCATATCTAAAATATTTTCCGAAACCAATCCCACGGGGTGAAACAAGGTGCATCGCCGGCCGGCAAAATTTCCAGAGATACGATTCAAGCCCACGGTAAATCGGTTGCCTCACTTACTTTTTTGTTTATATCCGTATTTCTATCATAATCAATAGAAAAGAATGTTTTTTCTCTCATCCCCAAGGGCTGCTTGCCAGGTCTTGCGTCGCTTCGACAAGAACGTATCGTCGGCAATTTCACCGAGGCTCCACCTTTCCGGGCATGGACGGCATTCAGACAATATCGACACTCTGACCATGGCGCGGGACGACTACCGCGAATCCGGCGCCGCGCAGGTACTCGGCAAAGGCGAGCGACTGCTCTTCTTCGCCATGAACCAGGGCAATTTTCTTTATTTTCAGGTTGGATTCCTTCAACACCCGCATCAATTCATGGCGATCGCCGTGGGCGCTGAAGCCGCCGAGGGTGACCACCCTGGCTCTGAGCGGGTAATCTTTATTGTAAAAACGTACCAACGGCGCCGGCCCCTTCCTCCCTTCGGTGTTATAAAGTTCTCCGACCTCCTGGAGATGCCGGCCAAAGGTATTCTGCCCCATATAGCCGACAATCAAAACCGTGTTTCGTTCGTCATGAATCTTATGCCGGAGATGATGCAATACCCGCCCCCCCTCGCACATTCCGGACCCGGCAAGCACCACATGGGATCTCAGATCACGGTTCAGCGCCATTGATTCCTCGACGCTCTGCACAAATTTCAGTTGCGGGAAGTCAAACGGGTTCAGGCCTTTTTTGAGAAAGGCCTCGTGAGTCTCGACATCATAGGTTTCCGGATGTTCGCCGAATACATGGGTGATCTGGGTTGCCAGTGGACTGTCAACCCACACCGGCATCGCCGGCACTTCCTTGGCCAGATAAAGTTCGTGGAGGAAATAGAGCAGTTCCTGAGTCCGGCCGTAGGCAAAAGCCGGAATGATGACCGAGCCACCCCGGTCGAAGGTCTCGATCAACGTCTTCTTGAGGAGGGGTTTCATGTCCTGCATCGGTTCATGCAATCTGTTACCGTAGGTGCTCTCCATGATCAACAGATCAATGTCCCGGTGTTCTTCGGCAAAGAGGAGGTTCGGATCCTTGAGGATCGGCTTGTCGAAACGTCCTAAATCCCCGGAGTAGAGGATGGTTTTGGTCTGGCTGTTGGCTTGGTAGCGGATAACCGACATCGCCGACCCGAGGATATGACCGGCCTCATAAAAAGTGCAGGTAAGTCCCTGGCCGATAGTCACCGTTTCGCCATAGGGTACGCCCTGGAAATGGGGCAGCGCCTCCTCCACCTCGGCCATGGTGTAAAGGGGAGTAATCACTTCGAGACGGTACTCGGCAAGGAGTTTTTCAATAACCTCGTTTTTCAGGTCGTGGGCCCCCGATTTCAACAGGGTCCTGATTTCCTGGAGATCGGCCGCCGAGATCTCGGTTTTGCCATTGCCGGTCTTGACCTTGGCGAGAAACGATTTGGCCGTTTTATAGTTGAGGTAGGAGGCGTCACCCTCCTGGATCTTGGCCGAATCCCGGAGCAGGTACTCACAGGCGGCGGCGGTGGTCCGCGAACAGAAAATCATGCCGCCGAATCCATTGGCGACCGCCATCGGCAGACGTCCCGAGTGGTCGATATGGGCATGGGAGAGAACGATGTTGGTCAATATTTTCGGATCGACCGAAAAAACCCGGTTCTTTGCCTCGGCTTCCTTTCTCTTACCTTGAAACAATCCGCAATCAAGGAGGATGGTATCGTAGTCGGTGGTCACGGTATGGAACGAACCGGTTACCTCCCGGGTGGCGCCGTAAAATGAAACATGCATGCCTGCTCCTTGGTCTCTGTCTGTTCTTGAATGGGAAATGTTGCGTAAAATCGGATATTCAAGCTTTTTACCACCGGCATCTTCTGTGTATTTCCCCGTATTTCATAACAAACGCAGCTCTAAAACTCAACTGCAATCCCTCGCCTCCTGGGTCGACCAGTATTTAACTGATTCGTGCGTCAAGACATATCCGGTGGATTCGGGGTGCGCAATGGCCGCAACGACAAATGGCCACGGAATCGATCCGGCGTTTGACGGTGCCAGCCACGATGGTAATTTTCTCCACCGAGGATGCAAAGGACTCGGGATGCTGGAGATCGTAAAAGTGCAGATATCCGTGAGGCTTCAGGACCCGGAGGGCCGCTGGCAAAAATTTCGCGGCCAAGGTCGGCAGGGGCATCACCACCCGATCAAAGGAACGTGTGACCGAGGATAGGAAGGTCTCTGCGTCGCCGAGATGGAGAACGATATTGTCGAGTTTTTTATTCAGTCTCAAATTCTCTAAGGCATAGCCATGGGCTTTTGGATTTTTCTCAATACCGACAATAGTCCGGGCCTGACTGAATCGCGAGATAATGAGGGGGTAGGGAGCTACTCCGGAAAAAAGGACAAGAACATCCTCTCCCGGGGCGACCAGCGAGGCGATGCGGCGCCGCTCGTTACTGCTTCGTATCGAATAATAGACGGTTTCCGGATCGAGACGCATCCGAATACCGAATTCCCGCACCTCCGTCTCCCTGCGGTTTTCTCCGGCGAGGAAACGCAAGGGGATGGTCCGGAACTCACCGCCATAAAAACCGACTTTTTCCAACACCACCTTAATCTTTCTATTGCCCGCAAGAATTGCCTGGGCGATCAGCGACTGCTTTACTCTCAGTTCCTCGGGAATTATGATGATGGCAATATCACCGACCACGTCATAGGACCCTACAAGTTTTCGCCGTTCCGCATCGGTCAACACCCCTTGCAAGGCATCTTTCAGTCGCATCGCTATCGCTTTACCACCAGCGTTGCGGAAATAAAAACAGCGTCAGAAACCATGGTCTCATGACGCTGTAGAGCGTGAAACAGAAACGGATGTGATGGAATAGTCAAGGCATCATATTTTCACGACATTTTCCGCGGCCGGGCCTTTTTGCCCCTCGACGATATCGAATTTCACCCGCTGTCCTTCCTCGAGAGATCGAAAACCTTCCACTTTGATGGCCGAGTGATGGACGAAAACATCCTTGCCGCCATCCTGCTGAATGAAACCAAATCCCTTAGAATTATTAAACCACTTCACTGTCCCTTCCGGCATGGCACGACTCCTTTCTGGCATTATCTCGTTTTGACTTTTTTGTGGACCATACAAAAAAGTCACCCGCAATACTCCATATACTTCTACTCAGGGAAAAATTTCAAATGAAAAGTGCGGTCCGCGAAAAACTCTTGGGCAGATTCATCAAACCGCCTCCGTATTC